>NZ_JANGBE010000033.1:0-43341 GCF_024462255.1 Flavonifractor sp. DFI.6.63
ACAAGCTGAGGTCGGGACCACCCGTTTTACGGGTGGTCCCGACCTTCTTCACGGAAGCAGAGAACGGGACCTGCCCGGCTGCGCTCCGGTCCACGATCCCCAGCGTTTGGCTCTGGCGGCCCTATGCGCCACAGCACCGCGGGGGACCTTCCGCCGGCAGATCCCTGATGGAAACGATACAAAGCCCAGGAATGGCTGTATTCGGTTCAGGCCGCTAAAAAACAGGAAGCTCCCTCCTCAGAAGCACATTGCCTTATTCCGTGCTGCAGCCCTGGAGCGGCGCACGCTCAACTCAGGGTGCGTTCCCGCACGCCGGAACAGGATATGTGCAGATACGACAATATTACCCTTGCTCTGCCCGGCAAAATCCGGTATAATTAGACAACGGCAGGCTTGCGCCCATGCCGAAAGCCGCGCCGTGCAGAGAACCACTCTGCACGGCTTTTATTTGATCCGCACGCCGCGTGAGGGACTGAAATCGAACGCTTATCTGCAGGCCGTCCCGCACAATCGCCCCGTCTGTGGCACTTATGTTCCGGCAGAATCGAAACGTCCGTTTCGCAGAGCTTCAAGGTTTATTCTGAAGGCCAGGCCAGGATTGAAAAGAGACGGCCCGCCGGTCATCGGTCTTTTCCGCCAGAGCGGCGCAGTTTTTTGAACTCTGTCCGAAGATCTGCAAAACCGCCTGCCATGCGAAAATTCCCGCGCCGCCGTTCCTGTCTCGGATCAGCAAGCAAGACCTGGCCCAGAGGGGAGGACACAGAAATCATGCAGTATCTTGCCCACATCGCCGCGGATGGCCGCGAACAGACCGTTCAGGCCCATCTGGAGGGGACCGCCGTGCTGGCGGCCCAGTTTGCCCGGCCTTTCGGCGCGGAGGGGCAGGCGGAGCTGGCCGGGCTGGCCCACGACCTCGGTAAATACTCCGCCGCTTTCCAACGCCGGCTGCAGGGCGGGCCAAAAGTCGACCATTCCACTGCCGGGGCCGTGGAATGCTGGAAGTGCAAGCAGCCCTTCGCCGCCTTCGCCGTGGCCGGGCACCACGGCGGCCTGCCGGACGGCGGCGGGAAAACGGACCGCGAAGAGGCGCCCACCCTGTTTGGCCGCATGAATCGGAAACTGGAGCCATACAATAGCTGGTCCGGCGAGGTGGCACTGCCCGCCCCGCCGCTCCCCGCCTTTTCCCTGCGGGACCCGGCGGCGGGGATGTTCTTCACCCGGATGCTGTACTCCTGTCTGGTGGACGCGGACTTTCTGGACACGGAGGCCTTTATGGCCGGACAGCCCCGGGCGCAGGACTGCGGCGCATCCATGGACGCGCTGTGGGACAAGCTCCGGCGCTACATCGCGGGCTGGTTCCCGCCCAAGGGAGAGCTGAACCGGCAGCGGTGCGCCATTCTGGAGCGGTGCATGGCCCAGGGGGAACAGCGGGAGCCGGGGCTGTTCACCCTCACGGTGCCCACCGGGGGCGGCAAGACGGTGGCGTCCCTGGCCTTCGCCCTGGCCCACGCCAGGACGAAGGGCCTGCGGCGGGTCATTTATGTGGTCCCGTACACCTCCATCATCGAACAGACCGCCAAAACGTTCCGGGACATTTTAGGGGAGGAAAACGTGCTGGAGCACCACTCCAACGTGCAATACGATCTGGAGACCGAAGCCGATCCGAAGACCATCCGTCTGATCCAGGCCACGGAAAACTGGGACCGGCCGGTGGTGGTGACCACAGCGGTGCAGTTTTTCGAGTCCCTGTACGCCAGCCGTCCGTCCCAGTGCCGCAAGCTCCACAACATCGCGGGCAGCGCGGTGGTATTCGACGAGGCTCAAATGCTGCCCCTCCCCTATCTGCGTCCCTGCGTCCACGCCATTGCGCAGCTGGTGGAGCATTATCGTGTTTCCGCCGTCCTGTGCACCGCCACCCAGCCGGCGCTGGACCCCGTCTTCCGGGCGTTTCTGCCCGGCCGGCCGCCGGTGGAACTGTGCCCCGCCGAGGTCTGCGATCAGGACGTCTTTCGCCGGGTGAGGTTTCAGCGGGCGGGACGCCTGACCTGGGACGCGCTGGCACAGCGGCTGAACGGACACAGGCAGGCGCTTTGCGTGGTCAACGCCCGGAAGAGCGCCAAGGAGGTGTTCGACCGGCTGGAGGGAGACGGATGCTTCCATCTGTCCACCCTGATGTACCCCGCCCACCGGCAGGCCCAGCTGGAGGAGATCCGGCAGCGGCTGAGGGACGGGCTTGCCTGCCGGGTGGTGTCCACCTCCCTGATCGAAGCGGGGGTGGATGTGGACTTCCCGGCGGTTTACCGGGAGGAGGCGGGGCTGGACTCCGTCCTCCAGGCCGCCGGGCGGTGCAATCGGGAGGGCAAACGCCCCGCCGGGGAGAGCGCCGTCACCGTCTTCCAGGGGGAGGGCAAGCCGCCGAAGCTGTTTGCCACCGCCATTGAGGTGGGGCGGATGGTCATGGCTCGTCAGGCGGATCTTTCCTCCCGGGAGGCCGTCCACGACTATTTTCATGAATTGCTGGAGCTGAAGGGGCAGCACGCGCAGGATAGCAGCGGCATTTTGCCGCTGATCCGGTCGGAACCGTTCCCCTTCCGCAAAACGGCGGAGAAATTCCACCTCATCGACAGCCCCACCCGTACCGTCTATATCCCGGCGGGAGCGGGAGCGGAGCTGGTGGAGCGTCTGCGCGCCGGGGAGCGGAACCGCTCTCTGTTCCGCAGGCTGGGGCGGTACGGGGTGTCCGTCTATGAAAATCACTTCCAGGCGCTGGAGCAGGCGGGTGATCTGGAACTTCTGGAGGACGGCTCCGCCGTTCTCTCTAATCCAACGCTCTATGACGGACACACCGGGCTGTCGCTGGAGGCAGAGGAAGGCAAAGCATGGATTCTGTGACCCCGCGTTCGGCCTGTGAAACAAATTTTAATTTTTGCAATTTCAACCATACAGGAAGGAGTTGAGCGCCTATGTCCATCCGTTTGGAAGTCTGGGGCGATTACGCCCTGTTTACAAGGCCGGAGATGAAGGTAGAGCGGGTCAGCTACGACGTGATGACCCCGTCGGCGGCCCGGGGACTGATGGAAGCAATATACTGGCACCCGGGGCTCAAATGGAAGATCGACCGCATTCACGTCCGGGCTCCCATCCGCTTTTCCAATCTGCGGCGCAACGAAGTCAAATCCACCGTCAGCGCCCGCACGGCCCGCACGGTGATGGAGCGGGGGAAGGGGGAGCTGTACCTCTGTGCCAGCGGCGATATCCAGCAGCGGGCCGCCCTGCTGCTGCGGGACGTGCGCTACGTTATCGAGGCCCACTTTGACCTGGTCCCGGAGAAAATGGCCCCCGGCGACAACTGCGGCAAATTCCAGGACATCGCCAAGCGCCGCGTTCAAAAGGGGCAGTTTTATCACCAGCCCTGCTTCGGCTGCCGGAAGTTCCCCGCCCAGTTCAAGCTCTGCCAGGCCCTTCCCCCCTGTCCGGAGGAACTGAAGGGGGCGCGGGACCTGGGCTGGATGCTGTACGACCTGGACTACTCCGACCCGGAGAACATCACGCCCCGCTTTTTCCGGGCAGTCCTCCGGGACGGGGCGCTGGACGTGCCCCCCTGGGACAGCGAGGAGGTACGGGGATGATCTTACAGGCGTTGACGGAGTATTATGAGGTTCTGCAAAAACAGGGAAAAGCAGCCGCCCCCGGCTGGGGGCCGGTGAAAGTGTCCTATACCCTGTATCTTGGGGAAGGCGGTACGCTGGAGCGTGTGGCGTCCATCCAGATAGAGCAGCAGCGCGGGGAAAAAACCGTCCCGGCTCCGCAGATCATGTCCCTGCCCGCCCCAGAGAAACGAACCGTGGGTGTTGTGTCCAACTTCCTCTGTGACAATTCCAGTTATATGTTAGGCGTGGACGGCAAGGGCAGGCCCCAGCGGGCACTGGAGTGCTTTGCGGCCTGCAAGGCCCTCCACGAAAAAGTCCTTTCGGATGTGGACACCCCCGCCGCCCGCGCGGTGCTGGCGTTTTTCCAAAGCTGGCAGCCGGAAGCCGCCCCGGAACACCCCGCCCTGGCGGAGTATTGGGAGGACATCCTATCCGGCGCCAACCTGATCTTCCGTTATGACGGCGGCTTTGTCCACGACGATCCCGCCATCCGCAGGGCCTGGGAGCGGCACTACGGCGGCTCCGGAGATGACGGTGGGACAGAGATGGTGTGCCTGGTGACCGGCGAGAAGGGGCCGGTGGAGAACACCCACCCCTCCGTCAAGGGCGTGCAGGGGGCGCAGTCCAGCGGCGCGGCCCTGGTGTCCTTCAACGCGCCGGCCTTCTGCTCCTACGGACGGGAGCAGAACCGGAACGCCCCCACCAGCAAGGCCGCCGCCTTCGCCTACACCACCGCGCTGAATTACCTGCTCTCCGACCGGGAGCACGTCTATCGCATGGGCGACGCCACGGTGGTTTTCTGGGCAAAAAGCGGTGAGGCTGCCTACCAGAGCACCTTCGGCAGTTTATTCAGCGACACCTATGAGGAGAGCGACCTGCGGAACGTTATCGCGGAGCTCTGCAAGGGCCATAAAGCGGAATACGACGAGGCTATGCTGGACCCGGACATGGACTTCTATGTCCTGGGCCTGTCTCCCAACGCCGCGCGCCTCTCCGTGCGCTTCTTCCTGCGCAACTCCTTCGGGGGCTTCCTGCAGAATATTCAGGCCCACCGGGAGCGGCTGAGGATCGTCCGCCCTGCCTATGCAAAATTCGAGGTCCCGTCGCTGAAAGCCCTGCTGGACGCCACGGTGAACCAGAACTCCAGGAACAAGGACGCCTCACCGGAGCTGGCGGGTGAAATGCTCCGGGCCGTGCTGAACAACACGCCCTACCCCGCCACGCTGCTCAACGGCGTGACCTTACGCATCCGTGCAGAACAGCGCGACAAGGAGCACCCGGAGCGGCCATTTAAAATCACCTGGGAGCGGGCGGCAATTCTGAAGGCCTACTACTCCAAAAATCCGAACAAAAACGTACCAAAGGAGGTTTTGACCGTGTCCCTCAACGAAGCCAGCACAAGCATCCCCTATACCCTGGGCCGGCTGTTCTCCGTGCTGGAGGAGATCCAGCAGAAAGCCAACCCCGGCATCAATTCCACCATCAAGGACAAATATTTCAATTCCGCCTCCGCCACCCCCGCCGTGGTGTTCCCCACCCTCGTCAACCTGGCCCAGAAACACCTGAAAAAGCTGGAGGCAGGCTGGCGTATCTCTTATGAAAAAAAATTGCAGGGCATTACGGACAAGCTTGGGGAGGAGTACCCCGCCCGGCTGACCCTGCCCCAGCAGGGGGCGTTCCAGCTGGGCTACTACCACCAGACCCAGGCCCGCTATGAAAAAAAGGAGGAGAAATAAAATGTCTGAGCCCATTAAGAACCGCTATGAATTCGTGGTCCTGTTCGACGTGGAAAACGGCAACCCCAACGGCGACCCGGACGCCGGCAATATGCCCCGGGTGGACCCGGAGACCGGCCTGGGCCTGGTCACCGACGTGTGCCTGAAGCGGAAGATCCGCAACTATGTGGAGACCGTCAAGGAGGACCGTACCGGCTGGCGCATCTACGTCAAGGACGGCGTGCCGCTGAACCGCAGCGACGCCGAGGCCTATGCCGCCCTGGACGTAACGGAAAAGACCGTGAAGGAGAAAAAGAAGGCCGACCCGGAGCTGGATGCCAAGGTCCGTGACTGGATGTGCCAAAATTTCTACGACATCCGCACCTTCGGCGCGGTGATGACCACCTTTGTGAAGGCCGCCCTGAACTGCGGCCAGGTGCGCGGCCCGGTGCAGCTGGGCTTCGCCCGGAGCGTGGAGCCGGTGGTGCCCCAGGAGGTCACGATCACCCGCGTGGCCATTACCACCGAGGCGGACGCGGAGAAAAAGGGCACGGAGATGGGCCGCAAGTACATCGTCCCCTACGGTCTCTATCGCTGCGAGGGCTATATTTCCGCCAACCTGGCCCGCAAGACTACCGGCTTTTCTGAGGAGGATCTGGAGCTGCTGTGGCAGGCCATTCTGAATATGTTCGAGTACGACCGCTCCGCCGCCCGTGGGAAGATGGCGGTGCGGGAGCTCATCGTATTCAAGCACGACAGCGAACTGGGCTGTGCCCCCGCCTGGAAGCTGTTTGAGACCGTACACGTCGACCGGAAGCAGGCCGATGATCCCGCCCCCGCCCGCTCCTACGCCGACTATACCGTCACGGTGGACGAGGCCGGCCTGCCGGCCGGCGTCACGGTCACGCGCATGGGGTGACCGATACGGAAGAGGATCTCCTCCAGCTCTCCGGCCTGCAGCACTTTGCCTTCTGCCGCCGTCAGTGGGCCCTGATCCACGTGGAACACCAGTGGCAGGAAAATCTGCGCACGGTGGAGGGAGCCCTCTTCCACCAGCGCGCCCACGACGAAGCCCAGCGGGAACGCCGGGGAGACACGCTGATCCTGCGCGGGCTCCCTGTGATCTCGCATCGGCTTGGGATCACAGGGCAGTGCGACGTGGTGGAATTTCACGGCGCTCCGGACGGCGTGCCCCTCCGGGGCGAAGACGGTCTTTGGCTGCCCTACCCCATCGAGTATAAACGGGGCGCGCCCAAAGCGCACGACGCCGACCGCCTGCAGCTCTGCGCCCAGGCCATGTGCCTGGAGGAGATGCTCTGCTGCGTCATCCCAGAGGGTGCGCTTTACTATGGAGACCCCCGGAGGCGGACGCCGGTGCTCTTTACCGGAGGCCTGCGCCAGGCGGTCTCCGCCGCTTTGGAGGAGATGCATCAGCTCTACCGCAGAGGACACACGCCCAAGGTAAAGCCCGCCAAATCCTGCAGCGCCTGTTCCTTGAAGGAACTCTGCCTCCCGATCCTGCGGCGGCGGAGCACGGTGGCGGACTACCTTGCCCGGGCCATGGAGGATACGCCATGAAGCAGCTGCTCAATACCCTTTTTGTGACTTCGGAAGACATTTACCTGTCTCTGGACGGGGAAAATGTGGTGGCCAGCCGGGAAAAGCAGGCCGCGGCGCGCTATCCGCTGCATACGCTTTCCGGCATTATATCCTTTGCCTATCCGGGCGCTTCACCGGCTTTGATGGGCGCCTGTGCCCAGCGCGGCGTCTCCCTTGCTTTTTGTACGCCCAGGGGCCGGTTCCTTGCGCGGGTCTGCGGGGAAAGCAATGGAAACGTACTGCTGCGCCGCACCCAGTACCGAACGGCGGACGATCCTGCGCAAAGCTGCCGTATGGCGCGCTCCATGATTTTCGGCAAGCTGTATAACGCCCGGTGGAGCGTGGAACGTACCCGCCGGGACCATGGACTTCGGATCGATGGAGCCCGGCTGGAGCAGGCTTCGGCACGGATCAAAGCGCTGCTGCCCCTGGTGGCGGAAGAAACCTCTCTGGATGCCCTGCGCGGGCTGGAAGGGACTGGGGCCACGGCCTATTTCAGCGTTTTGGACGAGATGATTTTAGGAGAAAAACCCGTGTTCTCCTTTCCGGGCCGCAGCCGCCGTCCGCCGCTCGATCCCGTCAACGCCATGCTCTCCTTTTCGTACAGCCTGCTTGCCCACGATTGTGCGGCGGCTTTGGAAAGCGTGGGACTGGACGCCTATGTGGGGTTTCTTCACCGGGACCGCCCGGGAAGAAGCTCCCTGGCATTGGATCTGATGGAAGAGCTTCGCCCCTGTATGGCTGATCGCTTCGTGCTGACGCTGATCAACAACCGCATCGTAAAAAAGGCAGATTTCACGTATCGCGAAAATGGAGCGGTCCTGCTGTCTGCGTCCGCCCGGCGCAGCGTTCTGAAGCATTGGCAGGAACGAAAGCGTGAGAGCCTGACCCACCCCTATCTGGGTGAAACGTTATCCTGGGGAATGGTTCCGTACATCCAGGCGCTTCTTTTGGCGCGCACGCTCCGGGAGGATCTGGATGCGTATCCGCCGTTTTTGTGGAAGTGAGGCGTCTATGCTGGTACTGATTACCTATGATGTAAATACCGAGGATGCGGCCGGCCGCCGGCGTCTCCGGCAAATTGCCCGGCAGTGCGTCAACTATGGGCAGAGGGTACAATGCTCTGTCTTCGAATGCCTGCTGGACGCCGCCCAGTGTAAAAGCCTTCAGGCTAAGCTATGCGCTATCATGGACCCCAAGCGGGACAGTCTGCGCTTTTACTATCTGGGCAATCACTACGCAAAGAAAATCGAGCACTTTGGGTGTAAAACCACCTACCTTCCGGAGGAACCGCTCTTGATTTGACCGGTGCGAAGGGACAGCAATCAGAATATTCTTCGCCCGTTCGCACCACGAAATTTCTCGAAATGTCCTTATAAACGCTCCAATCTCTCGTGTTTTACCTCATACATACCGAGCTTTTGTTGCTGCCTATCTGAAACTTCGGCTATTTTGCCAAAATGCAACCCGTATTTTGGCTAATTTTGCTGTCGCTCCCCGCACGGGGAGCATGGATTGAAATATGGTAGGATACCTCCTGTATCTAACTTTGAAGGGGTCGCTCCCCGCACGGGGAGCATGGATTGAAATTCTCATTTTGCTTGTCCGCGTCCATCGCTTACGACCGTCGCTCCCCGCACGGGGAGCATGGATTGAAATCTGGTGGTCTCCGGCGTCCATGAGGGCAGCCGGGTCGCTCCCCGCACGGGGAGCATGGATTGAAATACGGAGACGTGGATATCCGCGGTGAATTGACTACAGTCGCTCCCCGCACGGGGAGCATGGATTGAAATGAATAACGCTGTGACAGACAAGGGCAGGATCCTACGTCGCTCCCCGCACGGGGAGCATGGATTGAAATAACGTGGTGGATCTGGACGGCGACGTGGTGGAGCCGTCGCTCCCCGCACGGGGAGCATGGATTGAAATAACGACGCCACGCCGCCCGTACTGATGTCCGCACCGTCGCTCCCCGCACGGGGAGCATGGATTGAAATATTTGGGCCGAGGCGCTGGGCTGATAGGACTGAGGTCGCTCCCCGCACGGGGAGCATGGATTGAAATTTACTCCCCAGCAGCATAATCAGCTTCGGCGAAAGTCGCTCCCCGCACGGGGAGCATGGATTGAAATCAGGATGTAGTCCACCACGCCCTGGGTCTCGTTGTCGCTCCCCGCACGGGGAGCATGGATTGAAATCGGGAACGCTATTACAACAGTGTGGATAAGGCGGGGTCGCTCCCCGCACGGGGAGCATGGATTGAAATCTCCAGTTCTGAGCGCCAGACTGTCAACACGCAGAGTCGCTCCCCGCACGGGGAGCATGGATTGAAATAAGGTCCAGTTTGAGGACCGGGCCAAGGTATCCACCGTCGCTCCCCGCACGGGGAGCATGGATTGAAATTGCGACTCGAATGGGCTGACGATTGATGGCTGGAGTCGCTCCCCGCACGGGGAGCATGGATTGAAATAGCTTCACCGCCTGCAGCCTGGACCGGGACGGACGTCGCTCCCCGCACGGGGAGCATGGATTGAAATACTATGGTGGCCGAACAGGTAATCGCGGCGCTGGGTCGCTCCCCGCACGGGGAGCATGGATTGAAATCATGTGAACCCCACGGAGATCACCCTGGAGGAGAGCGTCGCTCCCCGCACGGGGAGCATGGATTGAAATCTGGCGAACGTGGAGGTGTTGTAGTCACGGCCGCGTCGCTCCCCGCACGGGGAGCATGGATTGAAATCATACCGGAGAAAATTCCTCCGCATTTGATGCGCCGTCGCTCCCCGCACGGGGAGCATGGATTGAAATCACCATGCAATCAGGGCGGCAATGACCGTCCAGGGTCGCTCCCCGCACGGGGAGCATGGATTGAAATCAGTGATGGCGCTCCAGGCGTGACTATGGGTGGCCGGTCGCTCCCCGCACGGGGAGCATGGATTGAAATCTCGTCGGTGCAATCGTCCCAGAGGGCCTTGAGGGGTCGCTCCCCGCACGGGGAGCATGGATTGAAATAGGTATGTCCCGTGGGCCGCCGCATCCGCCGTGGGTCGCTCCCCGCACGGGGAGCATGGATTGAAATTGGAGATCAGCACTGACGGCGCCGCCTGGCAGAGTCGCTCCCCGCACGGGGAGCATGGATTGAAATTGGAGATCAGCACTGACGGCGCCGCCTGGCAGAGTCGCTCCCCGCACGGGGAGCATGGATTGAAATGGCGGAGCCAAGGAGGCCACCGGCGGCATGGAGGAGTCGCTCCCCGCACGGGGAGCATGGATTGAAATCAGCGCGGTCATTGAAAAGCAGATTGACCTGGTCACCGTCGCTCCCCGCACGGGGAGCATGGATTGAAATCCTTTTGTGCCGAAGTTGATCATGTTGCTAGGGCGTCGCTCCCCGCACGGGGAGCATGGATTGAAATTCCCACGACCACATTACTGCCTTGTGCGCAATATGTCGCTCCCCGCACGGGGAGCATGGATTGAAATTGCGGGACGTGAAGGAGCGGGGCCGGAGCCTGGACTGTCGCTCCCCGCACGGGGAGCATGGATTGAAATTCGTCGGGAGTCACCAGCTCGACCATCAGGCGGCGTCGCTCCCCGCACGGGGAGCATGGATTGAAATCCGGCAACCATAATGGCGCTCTGATGGTCAAATGTCGCTCCCCGCACGGGGAGCATGGATTGAAATCTGGACCGGCGGAGCACGAACAGCTGCATCGCGGCGGTCGCTCCCCGCACGGGGAGCATGGATTGAAATAAGGATAACGATCATGGGCAGGGACAGCAGGCACCAGTCGCTCCCCGCACGGGGAGCATGGATTGAAATGATTGCCCGATGCCTATCTTTGTAAAACCCAGTCCGGTCGCTCCCCGCACGGGGAGCATGGATTGAAATCCATCATCACCGAGGGCAGCGACGCCGCCAGGCGTCGCTCCCCGCACGGGGAGCATGGATTGAAATTTGTTGATAGACAGTTGGACCACCGGGGTCGCAACGTCGCTCCCCGCACGGGGAGCATGGATTGAAATGCCGGGATGCTCTGGCAGCTGGCGGAGCAGGTCTAGTCGCTCCCCGCACGGGGAGCATGGATTGAAATCGGGTGGCTGGCGATCCATGCGTCCAGGGCCTCGTCGCTCCCCGCACGGGGAGCATGGATTGAAATGCCTGGGTCCGTCGCTGCGACACATTGGAGGATGGTCGCTCCCCGCACGGGGAGCATGGATTGAAATCCTTTTGTGCCGAAGTTGATCATGTTGCTAGGGCATGTCGCTCCCCGCACGGGGAGCATGGATTGAAATTATTTCCGCGAGTTGGGCCTGTATGCTCAACTGCAGTCGCTCCCCGCACGGGGAGCATGGATTGAAATGCCTAAGCTGGTCATCGTCCGACATATGGTACTGGTCGCTCCCCGCACGGGGAGCATGGATTGAAATTCCCTGCCGCACAGCGCCAGGAACGCCTCCCAGCGTCGCTCCCCGCACGGGGAGCATGGATTGAAATAAAAACGCGGCCGCGGTCAAAGTCCTCGTAAGTAGTCGCTCCCCGCACGGGGAGCATGGATTGAAATAGGAAGCTGAGGACGGCGTTAACGCCGTCCCGGGTCGCTCCCCGCACGGGGAGCATGGATTGAAATAGGAAGCTGAGGACGGCGTTAACGCCGTCCCGGGTCGCTCCCCGCACGGGGAGCATGGATTGAAATAGCTGCGTCCATGGTCTCGCCGAATTTGCCCCGGAGTCGCTCCCCGCACGGGGAGCATGGATTGAAATTCCCTCCTTTATGCAGGTTGTGGTGCCGCGTCCGTCGCTCCCCGCACGGGGAGCATGGATTGAAATACGGATCGCGGACGAGGCGGCCCGGCACTGCGCCGTCGCTCCCCGCACGGGGAGCATGGATTGAAATCAGTTGATCTTTTTCATGGTGTAATCCTCCTATAGTCGCTCCCCGCACGGGGAGCATGGATTGAAATTGTAAATGCCGTAGCCCGTGGCAAAGAGGGACGTGTCGCTCCCCGCACGGGGAGCATGGATTGAAATGTGATCCCGATCTGGGACGCGCTCTTGACGTAGCGGTCGCTCCCCGCACGGGGAGCATGGATTGAAATCCCATGGGGTACTCCGTCATCTGCTTCAGCAGGGGTCGCTCCCCGCACGGGGAGCATGGATTGAAATCCGTCCTGGAAACGGTGACATAGCCCCGGGTCTTCCGTCGCTCCCCGCACGGGGAGCATGGATTGAAATATTGCCTGAAAGCTCTCCTCGTCCACGTCGAACGTCGCTCCCCGCACGGGGAGCATGGATTGAAATCCTTATGTCGTGGCCGGTGCGCGGCCCAGGTCTGTCGCTCCCCGCACGGGGAGCATGGATTGAAATGTGTTCGCCAACACGGCCACTACATCCAACAAGGTCGCTCCCCGCACGGGGAGCATGGATTGAAATACCGTGAAGTCGAATCCCAGGCTGTTCAGCCGGGTCGCTCCCCGCACGGGGAGCATGGATTGAAATCAAGGGCGAGTTCGACGTGGACGAGGAGAGCTTTCAGGTCGCTCCCCGCACGGGGAGCATGGATTGAAATCAGGGCGGTGTCTACAGGGACACCGGCTTTGCGCGTCGCTCCCCGCACGGGGAGCATGGATTGAAATACCGGGGCCGCGATGGACGGGCGTACTGGCCCCGTCGCTCCCCGCACGGGGAGCATGGATTGAAATCGATGTGATCAACCCGTCACACCTCCACGACCCGGTCGCTCCCCGCACGGGGAGCATGGATTGAAATGATACGCACTCTTGCACAGCCTCTGTACGGTCCTGTCGCTCCCCGCACGGGGAGCATGGATTGAAATCTTCATGCTATCGTGCGTATTGACGCCGGCACCTATGTCGCTCCCCGCACGGGGAGCATGGATTGAAATAGCAGGGATGGCGGGGCGTTTGCCCCGCCATCCCGTCGCTCCCCGCACGGGGAGCGTGGATTGAAATCACACATCCCCGGTTACATTCCCGGCAGATGGGAGGTCGCTCCCCGCACGGGGAGTGCGGATCGAAATACGTGCGATACGGTCTGCCGGCGCTGGCTGTAAAATCATGGATGAAACCTTCGGTAATTCAGCTGCGATATTATTAGTGAAAGCAGCTTTCGAGGAGGTTGGGCGTCATTTATGAGAGAAGCAACAATATTACAAAAGATAAAAGTCCGAGATCCTTCTGGGCTAGAGGCTCTCATGGATATTTACGTGCCTTATGTATCTGTCATCGTGTGGAATATCCTTCGAGACGCTATGTCCCCAGAAGATGCGGAGGAAGTCGTTTCCGACGTTTTTCTGGCCGCCTGGAATCAGTCATTCGACTTAAGACCTGGTCATGTGAAAGGCTGGCTCGGGGCGGTAGCCAGACATAAGGCCAAAGATAAACTGCGTCAGACCGGACAGACGCTCCCGTTGGAGGACAATGTTTTGGACATACCAAGTTCGGACCATCCTTCTGAGGATATGGAGCGCGCAGAAGAGCGAAGGCTGGTCCGCCAAGCAGTAAACTCCTTGGCAGGCGAAGACCGGGAAGTGTTCCTCCGCCATTACTATTACGCTCAATCAATAAAAGAAATTTCTCTCAGCATGGCCCTAAACGAATCAACAATAAAAACTAAGCTGAGACGAGGCCGAATGAAACTAAAAGAAATACTGACGAAGGAGGGAGCAACCTTATGAATCGCAATATTTCCGATTTGCTGGACGCCTATATCGATGAAAGCGTGGATCTAAATGGCACCTCCCTGCTCTCCTCTTCGCGGATCAAGGAGTTGACCCTGAGCCGGATCAATCAAAAAAACACGGCAACAATGCTGGAACAAGGAGGCCAAGGCCGCATCCGCAAGCTTCTTTCCCGCTGTCTGCTGATCGCTGCCATAATCGCATTGCTCTGCTGTATAACGGCATTCGCAATTGTATTTTCCCTGCGCGACGCAGCCAGAATGGATATGGGTATCTCTGCTGAAACTCCTATCCCGGAATGGACGGAATATAACGATGTTGAAAAAACAGCGGAAGAACTGAAGGATGTCCAAGTGACGCTGATGTCCACCATGTGCGCGGAAGAACGGCTTTATGCATATATAGCAATTTCGCCAGTTCCGGAACAAATTGCAGCGATCCTTGCCGAGAACGCCTCTCCAGAATACGAGTGGGATTTGAGCGGAATGAGCACGGTAGGTTGTACCTTCCACACGGAGCAAACCAGCTATGATCCGGAAACACAAACGGCACTGGTCAAAGTATTTGTGTACGGCGAGGAATTGAGGCAGATCGAGCAGGTTGAACTAACGCTTGAACTGACCCATAATCTGAAACCGGAAGAGCGCTATGGTCCCATCGTGATCCCCGTTACAGCAAGTCAGATGATCAGCATCCCGGTGGATATACCCATCGAAAATACGAAAGCCCATTTCGAAGCTGTGTGGGGCCTGCGCCCTGAGATGCCCGATGTTCCTGACTACGTATCGGAAGGCAAAATCACTCAAATTGCAATTTGCGCCGGATATATTGAGTTGGCTCTTGAAACACCGGGTCTATCACAATGGACAACAGAATCTAACGCAGAACAAGTCAAAATTCAGGTAGATCCAGAAATGCCGTTGGCTCCTGGGATGGAAGATATAAAAGGAAATTTTATACGAGGTCTGTTCCGTAACAATTGGACCGTTAGCGTAAATGAGGCGTTGCAGGGAGCATCGGTAAATTACAAAGACAGAACATCCGATGTGATTGACGAAATCCCACGTAACTTAGCGGGCATTTGGTTGCAGCCTAGCGGCAGAACTCCGGATGCCGTATATGAGGGCAAACAAAGATACCAATTTACACCAAAGCAGGCATTTGATTTGAGCGCGGTAGAGTCTATTACCATTGACGGTACTAAGTATTTTTTCCCCACAATGATGGAAGAAATTGATTCTTGAGAATTAAACAGGCCTACTGAACGCCAAGCTGAACAGTTCAATCTGTGCAGGATAGATTGAGGTTAGAACTTGAGCGTCCGGGTATCGCGGAGTGGGCAACCATATCGAACGCGGATCAAGCAGTTGATCAAATCGCCGGTCCGGAAGATATCGAGGCGTTGCCTGAGTCTCGTGCCATCATTACAAGATCCCTGTTTTCCAAGAACGGGTGGGCGAGCGTGGACGAAACTCTGCGTGGGGCGAGGCTAAATTATTAAGGCATTACCGCATGCTTCAACGCGTGCGGATCGGCGCGAAAATTTGTGCCGCAAAAAGGCGCGAAACCGCAGGAATACTTTTTGTATTGCAAGGTTTTGCAACGCATTTGTGGGGCAAATTGGCCGCCAAGACGTGCGTGGGGAATTGTGCGGTGTTGCCTTAAGATGGAACATCGGAAGTAATCGGCCAAATCCCAAGCGTTTACGCCGGCGGCCGGTCATCAAACGATGACGATTCCAAATATCAGTTTATACCGAAAAAAGCATTTGATCTGAGCACGGTCGCGTCTGTCACTATTTGTGATACCAGGTATGCCTTTATTACCATGGACGAAATCAAACTTTGGGCACAACGCCGCGCAGTATATTTGAAGTTGGTCCAAAGCATAGGGCGGCCTGCACACTGCCAATACGGCGCTCCCCCCCAGGGGGGGAGCGCCGTACAAAATAATCCCCGGCACCAGGGCGCCATGCCTCCCTGCTGCAGCCATTCAACAGATCATCGGACGGATAACCCGTTTGGGCATGCCGCCTTGTACTCATCCTCCGCCTTCTTGACGCGCTATCGAAAAACAAAAAACGTTCTATACGCATTTCTTCCGGCCTTTGGGGCGAGCGAAACATTCCTCCTTCGGTTTCATCTTTACTTTCGTTCATTCCTGTGTTATAGTAATGGTTGCAGAATGAGCCGCACTGCGGTTTCTTCTGCGACAAGTCAATATGGTTGCCTGCAAGGGAGCTCTGAAGAAGGGCTGAGAGGGGAAACATCCCGACCTTACCTGATGTGGATAATGCCAACGTAGGGACGCAGTGAGTAACATACGGCTTGGGCCCTTTGCGGCCCCAGCCGTCAAAGTCTATTACTCGGAGCGCTCCTGGACGGGCGTTCCGAGTTTTTTCTTTGGGAGGTATCGAAATGAAAACAGTATTGACCATCGCCGGCAGTGACTCCAGCGGTGGGGCAGGTATCCAGGCCGATCTGAAGACCATGACCTGTCTGGGGGTGTACGGCATGAGCGCCGTCACCGCGCTTACGGCTCAAAACACGACCGGGGTCTACGGCGTGCTGGAAGCCGCTCCCGCATTCGTAGGGCAGCAGCTGGACTGCGTCTTTCGGGACATTCGCCCCGATGCGGTAAAGATCGGCATGGTATCCAACGCGGACATCATCCGCACCATTGGGGCTAAGCTGCGGGAGTACCAGGCCGCGCACATCGTAGTCGATCCGGTGATGGCGGCCACCAGCGGCAGCAGCCTGATGCGGGAGAGCGCGCTTTCCGCCCTGATGGAAGAGCTCTTCCCCCTGGCAGAAGTCATCACCCCCAACCTTCCGGAGGCGGAACGGCTATGCGGTTTCCCCATCGGGGATGAGGCGGATATGCTCCGGGCCGCCGAGGCCGTCGGAACGGTTCTCCCCGGCGCCGTGCTGGTAAAAGGCGGTCACCGGACGGCCGATGCGGACGATCTGCTCTGGCACGGCGGCACGGCCCGCTGGTTCCGGGCGTGCCGGGTAGACAACCCCAACAATCACGGTTCGGGCTGCACGCTGTCCTCCGCCATCGCCTCTTTCCTGGCCCTGGGCCACGCCCTGCCCGAGGCGGTCGGAATGGCCAAGGCCTACATCACCGCCGCCCTGGAGGCCGGGCTGGACCTGGGCGGCGGCAGCGGTCCGCTGAAACACAATTATGCCATTTTGGAAGGGGGCGCCGTGCAATGAATGCGAGCGTCGCCATCCAGGTCCTTCCCAAGGTCCTGGAGCAGGAGGAGACCCGCCGCATCGTGGACGAGGTCATTTCCTACCTGGCCTCCACCGGCCTGCACTATGCGGTAGGCCCTTTTGAGACCACGCTGGAGGGTGAGCTGGACCAGCTTCTGGATCTTGTAAAGGAATGCTGCCGCATCTGTGTGCGGGCAGGCTCCCCCAGCGTGATGAGCTACGTAAAGATCAGCTACAAGCCCGACGGCGTCTGGACCATTGCGGATAAGACGGGCCGCTATCAAACCCTGTAAGGGAGGAGGAAATTCCGATGCAACCGATTCATTCTGCGTCCGCCATGACCCGGGCCGGCGGCGTCTCAGTACGAAAAATGGCGCTTACCACCATGCTGGCCGTGCTGAGCTTCGTGCTCTCCACCTTCGTCTATTTTCCCGCTATGGCGCCCTTCCAGCATTTCTGCAACCTTCTGGGGGCCGTGTTCCTGGGCCCCTGGTACGGGCTGGCCGCCGCCGCCCTGACCGGGCTGCTGCGGATGGTGCTCACGGGGCGGACCATCCAGGCTCTGGTGGGCGCCGTGTTCGGCGCGTTTCTCTCCGCCCTGCTGTATCAGAAAACGCGCAAGCTCTGGCTGGCGTATGCCGGCGAGGTATTCGGCACCGGCATCCTCAGCGCCATAGCCGTTTACCCACTGATGCGGCTATTCTACGGTCTCCCCCCTCACTCTCCCTTCTACTACATCCCCTTCTATGTTCCCTCCGCTGCCGTGGGCGGCGGGATGGGCTGCGCCGTCCTTCTCCTTCTCAGGCACTCCGGCGCTCTGAACCGGATGCTGAATCAACTCAACCGTTAAGGGGGAGGGACCTATGCAGCCAGCCGAATTTGCCGCCCGGCTCCGGGCGGTGCGGAGCGCCGCGCCCCTGGTACAGTGCATTACCAACTTTGTCACCGTCAACGACTGCGCCAACATGATCCTGGCCGCCGGCGGATCTCCCACCATGGCCCACGACCTCCGCGAGGTGGAAGAATCGGTCGCGGGGGCCCAGGCTCTGGTGCTCAACCTGGGAGCCGTCGGGGAGCTGGAGGCCATGCTCCTGGCCGGGAAAACGGCCAACGCCCTTGGAATCCCCGTGGTACTGGACCCGGTGGCCGCCGGAGCCACCACGCTGCGGCGGCAGGCCTGCCGCCGCCTGCTGGCGGTGCTTGGCTTTGCCGTCATCCGCGGCAATGCTTCCGAGATCCGCTCCCTGGCCCTGGGGCAGCGGGGCGGCAGCGGGGTGGACGTATCCGCCGGGGACGCCGTTACCCAACAAACGCTGCCCCAAGCGGCAGAGCTGACCGAACGCCTGGCCCGGCGCACCGGGGCGGTGATCGCCCTCTCCGGCGCTACCGACATCGTCTCCGACGGGCACAGGACCCTGCTGCTCCATAACGGCGTACCCACCATGGCCCGCATCACCGGCAGCGGGTGCATGCTCGCCGCCCTGACCGGCGCTTTCTGCGGAGCATCGCCGGAACATCCCTTTGCGGCCGCAGCCGCAGCCGCGGCCGCCCTCGGGGTGGCGGGGGAGCTGGCCGAGGCGCACCGCCTGCGCAGCGGCGCCGGCAACGCCAGCTTCCGCACGCATTTGATCGACGGGGTGTTCCGCCTCACCGAAACCCAATTGAGAGAAGGAGTCCGCTATGAAGTTTACCAAGGATGAGATCCGCGCCTCCCTGCTGCTGTACGCGGTCACCGACCGCACCTGGCTGAACGGACGCCCCCTTACCGAGGATGTGGAGCGTGTGCTTGCCAACGGCGCCACCTTCCTCCAGATCCGGGAGAAGGCCCTGGAGCGGGATGCTTTTCTGGCGGAAGCCAAGCGCCTGCAGGCTCAGGCCGCCCGGTACCACGTCCCCTTCGTGGTCAACGACTCCATTGAAGTGGCGCTGGAATGCGGCGCCGACGGAGTTCACATGGGGCAGTCCGATCTGGCGGGCAAACCGGTGCGCTCCCTCATCGGCCCGGACAAGATCCTGGGCATTTCCGCCAACACCGTAGACGCCGCCGTAGCCGCCGAGCAGGCCGGGGCGGATTACATCGGCGCGGGAGCGGTGTTCTCCACTACCACCAAAGCGGACGCCGGGAGCCTGACGCTTGCCCGGCTGCGCGCCATCTGCGACGCCGTGACCATCCCGGTGGTAGCCATCGGCGGGATCAACGCCGACAATCTCCCGGCCCTGAAGGGCAGCGGCGTGGACGGCGTGGCGGTGGTGTCCGCACTCTTCGCCCAGCGCGACGCGGGGGCTGCGGCCGCCCGTCTGCGGACGCTGGCCGAGGAACTGGTGGGACGCCATGGATAAGCGCTTTTGTATTTTTGACATGGACGGCACCCTGGTGGACTCCATGCGCTATTGGAAAAACCTGGGCCTTGACTATCTGGGGGCCCGCGGCATCCGCCCGGAGGAGGCGCTGCTGCGGGCGATGGAGTCCATGACCATGCTGGAGGGGGCCGCCTGCTTTATGGACGCCTTCGGCATTCCCGGCCCGCCCCAGCGCATCGTGGACGAGATGGAGGCCATCATGGACGTCCGCTACCGGAAGGATGTGGACCTGAAGCCCGGAGCAAAAGAATATCTGGAGCGGCTGAGGGGCCGCGGGTGCCGCCTGTGCGTGGCCACGGCCACCGCCGAGCCGCTGTCCCGCGCCTGCCTCTCCCGGCTGGGGGTGGACGGACTGTTTGACTTTATTCTGAGCTGCGAAACGCTGGGCGTGAGCAAGGAGCATCCGGACGTGTACCTGTCGGCGGCCCGCCGGCTGGGCGCGCAGCCGGCGGAGACCGCCGTCTTTGAAGACGCCCTCTACGCCGCCCGAACCGCCCGGGACGCGGGCTTTTACACCGTGGCTGTTTCAGAGCCCGCTTACGCCTCAGACTGGCCTGCGCTCTCCGCCCTGGCCGACGAGACTCTTTTGGATTGGAGGAGCGCCGTATGACGGTAACACAGCGTCTGTACCAGGCCGCCCGCCCCGTGTGGGAGGCCTGCCATGCCCATCCCTTTGTCCGGGGCATCGGCGACGGCACCCTGCCGCTGGAGCAGTTTCGGTGGTTTCTGCTGCAGGACTACCGGTACCTTTTCGATTACGCACGGGTCTTTGCCTACGGAGTGATCAAGGCCCGGGACCCGGAGCTGATGCGCATCTTCTCCGTCAATTTGGACGCCATCCTGGGCGGCGAAATGCGGCTGCACCGGGCCTACATGGCCCGCCTCGGCATCCCGGAGGCACAGGTCTTCGCCGTGCAGCCCGCCCTGGCCAACCTGTCCTACACCCACTACATGCTGGCCGTGGCCGCCGCCGGAGGCCCGGCGGAGATCGTGGCCTCCCTTCTGGCCTGTTCCTGGAGCTATGCCGAGATCGGCCAGCGGCTGGCCGATCTGCCGGGAGCGGCGGAGCACCCCTTTTATGGCGAGTGGGTCCAGGGCTATGCCGGAGCGGATTACCAGAAAACCAACGCCGCTCTGGTGGCGTTGATGGATACGCTGGCCCAGGACTGCAGTGAGGCGGACTATCAGCGTCTGGAGGAGATCTTTGTCTCGTGCAGCCGGTATGAGCTCGGCTTCTGGGACATGGCCTGGAAACGGGAGCCGTAGCCATGCTGGAACTTGATTCCGTCTCCTATCAGTACCCTTCCGAGGACTTCGACATCATCGACCGCCTCTCCTTTCGGATCGCGCCGGGCTCCTTTCATTGCATCCTCGGGGTCAGCGGCTGCGGCAAAAGCACCATCTTCCGCCTGACCAACGGCCTGCTCCAGCCCAAGTCCGGCGCCATTCGGGTGGACGGCGCGCCCATCGGCGGCCGGAAGCGGTACTGCGGCTACATGCCTCAAAAGGATCTGCTGCTGCCCTGGCGCACCGTGGGGGAAAACGCAGCCCTTCCCCTGGAGCTGGCGGGCGGCCTGTCCCGGGCCCAGCGGCGCGCTCAGGCAGAGGAAGCCCTGTGCGGCGTCGGCCTGTCCGGCTGTGCCGGCAAAATGCCCCACGAGCTCTCCGGCGGCATGCGGCAGCGGGCGGCCTTCGCCCGTGCCATGCTCACCGGCAGCGCCTGCTTTTGCTGGACGAGCCCTTTTCCGCCCCGGATTTCCTTACCCGCATCTCCATGCAGGAGTGGCTGCTGGATCAGTGGCAACGGTATGGGAAGACCATCCTATTCATCACCCACGACGTGGAGGAAGCTTTATTTCTCTCCTCCAGCGTGCTGGTGGTGGAGCGCACCCCCATCCAAACGCTGGCGGAGCTTCCGGTCCCCGCGCCCTTCCCCCGGGAGCGCTCCTGCCTGAAGGCTCCAGAGCTGGCGGACCTGAAAGAGCGGCTCGTGGCGCTTTTGCGAAAGCAGGTGAAGGTATGAAAGGTCCCTGTAAGGCCGACCTGCCCGCCCTTCTCTTTCTCTTTGCACTGCTGCTCCTGTGGCAGGCCGCAGCTGCGGGGATGGACGCGGCCTATACCCTGCCGTCGCCCCTCCAGATCATCCAAAAGCTGTGGGAGCTGCGCGTGCTCCTCTTTACCGTCCACCTGCCCGCCACCATGACGGTAACCGCACTCGGCCTGGCGTTCTCCCTGGCGCTCGGTCTGGCCCTGGCGGTGGCCATGGATGCCAGCGGTCTGGTACGGCGGGTGCTCTATCCCCTGGTCGTGGTTTCCCAAACCATCCCCACCACCGCCATCGCGCCCCTGTTTGTATTATGGTTCGGCTATGGGATCTGGAGCAAAGTCCTGGTGACGGTGCTCATCACCTTTTTCCCCATCACCATCACGGTGTATGTCAGCCAGGCACCATCGCTGGACGACCTCTACGTCGATCTGGCGGCGGGATGAGGCCCCCGCCGTCAGAAAGCGTCCCCGCCCCCATCTGCAGCACGGAAAACAGGAAGGCGGCCTGGGCCGCCTTCCTGTTTGGTATCTTCCGGCGCGTCTGCTTTCAAGTTCCGCTTTCCGCCGCCCTGCTCCACTTTGCCGAACGGATATACAACGGTATCGCGGCAAGCTGCGCGGCAACAGAGACCGCTATCATGGCCGGGATGCTGATATCATACAGCACACCCAAAAGCCAGCTTCCCAGGAACCAGAACACGCCGAAGGAGCACTCGAAAATACCGTAGCCGGTGGCGCGGCTGGCTTTGGGAACCATATTCGTTACAGCGGCCTTTAGGATGGATTCCTGCGCCCCCATCCCTATGCCCCAGAGCGCGATCCCCACAAGCACCATGGGGACCGACGGGACGGCAAACAGGAAAATCGCAAAGGGCGCCGAAAGGATCGTCGACCAGACAAGGGCCCTGACGCCCTTTTTATCGTAGAGGAATCCAAAGAACAGGGCGGCCACGGCGTCTACCAGCATCGCTCCGGCATAGAGCAGCGGCAGCGTCCCGCCGCTTACCAGCGCGGAGGTCTGCACAAGGCCGGCAGCCAGTCCCGTATAGGTGCGGGAGATGTGCATGATCACAATGGAATAGTCGATAAATCCAAAGGCAAAGAGACTGATCCCGGCAATATAGAGGATGAACTCCTTCTTCATTTTGAACGGGACATACTCTTTGCTTTCCGGCTCAAAGCATTCCGGGTTCGGGAATCGGTATCTGGTTACCAGCAGCAGGACGATCGTGATCACACTGGGGACCGCCAGTACCGCAAAGCAGGCGGAGTAGATCTGAAACACAGTTCCATCCGTCTTGAAGAGCATGACAAGATACAGCAGCACGGGCCCGAGAAACGCGCCGATCTGGTCGAGCACCTCCTGAATGCCGAAGCTCTTGCCCACGCCCTCCTGTGCGGCGGCAAAGGACAGTATCGTATCCTTTGCGGGCTTTTTGATGGCCTTGCCCATCCGCTGAACGATCAGCAGCGCGCAGGCCCCGATCCATCCGTGCTCTCCCACCAGCGCAAGCGCAGGCACCGCCAGCACATCCAGGAGATAGCCCGCAATCGTCATGGGCCAGTACTGCTTTGTTCGATCCGTCAGTTTCCCGAATACATAGCGCATGGAGTAGCCTATCAGTTCTCCAAGCCCGGAAACAAATCCGATCGTACCCGCAGAAGCGCCGAGCAGGGAGAGATATGCGCCGCGGATGCTGGATGCCCCCTCGTGGGTCATATCCGAAAACAGGCTGACAATGCCGAACAGAAGAATAAACAGCATCGCCTGGGAGAGTCTTTTCCGCTTGCTATGCTTCATCCGGCCGGCACCCTTTCATTCTTTGATTCATTTCCGGAAAATCCGCCCTGCTCTCTGCTTTACACCGCCGGTACAGTCTGTCCAGAAGCCGTGCAAATTCCTGTTTTTCCGCCTCCGGCAGCGGCTGCAGCAGCCACTCGTAAAACAGCGCCTCCACATGCGCTTTGGAATGTTTCAATCCTTCCGCTTTTTCTGTGGCAAACAGCAGCTGGCTCCGTCCGTCGTTGGGATTCTCTTTCCGGATCAGATACCCCTTCGCCTCCAGATTGGCCGTCTGTCTTGCGACGGCCCCTTTGTCGATCCCGACGATCCTGCACACGCCCGCCTGTGTAATGCCGGGATTCTTACGGATCGCATGGAGCACATCGAATTCCGCGGTACCGATCCCGTCTTCCCGAAGGGTACGGACTGTAAATTTGCCGACTTCCCGCGCAATTTTTGTAATTTTTCTTTTGGTAATATCCATTGCCGCCTCACGTCAAAAAGATGTAGCATCAACCAAATCAGATGATACCACATCTTTTTGGTTTGTCAAGCAGCAAGCTTACGGCCCGGGCAGGCTTTCCTTCTGCGCCGCCTCCAAACGAAAAGACACACCATTCGGTGTGTCTTTTCGTTTCAGGCTGCCGAAAACCCTCCTGGAGAAGAGCCTGGCAGAGTTGAGTCGTCCGCAGACGACGGAAGGAAAGGAAGTTCCGTCATTTCCGGCGACACGTGCGTCGGAAATGACACCTTTCATGACGGACAGGGCGACTTTTCTGCAAGAATCGAGCCCTGTCCGTCATGCATCCCTCGGTCGAAAAAGGCCAGAGGCCTTTTTCGGCAAACTGAGACCGGATCGGGACCCGCGCGGCGGGGCGGCGCTTCTGCGCCGCTGGCGCAAACCCTTGGCGCAAAGCGAATTCACTTCGCCCGAGCATTGAACTATCCCCAGGTATCCAAAAAGAAACACCAGCCGTTGGCTGGTGTTTCTTTTTGGAGGCGACACCCAGATTCGAACTGGGGGTGGAGCTTTTGCAGAGCTCTGCCTTACCACTTGGCTATGTCGCCCTATGGATAACAGGAGCAATTCTTTGCTCCTGTTATCATTTGTCTGGAGCAGGTGACGAGGCTCGAACTCGCTACCTCCACCTTGGCAAGGTGGCGCTCTACCAGATGAGCTACACCTGCGTGTCAACAGCACATCTTATGCCCAAGGCACGCATTTGATACCTATGAAACTGTCTTCCCCGGCGGACGCCCACAGGCATCCGCCGGAGAATGGTGCCTCCGGCCGGAATCGAACCAGCGACACGGGGATTTTCAGTCCCCTGCTCTACCAACTGAGCTACAGAGGCGAATGGCGACGCGGAAGGGACTTGAACCCTCGACCTCCGGCGTGACAGGCCGGCGTTCTAACCAACTGAACTACCGCGCCAGACGGTAGGGGGTTTGGGGAACCGCAATGCGGCTGGTGGGAACAACAGGGCTCGAACCTGTGACATCATGCTTGTAAGGCATGCGCTCTCCCAGCTGAGCTATGCTCCCTTGTCCGTGCTCAAACTCAAGCAGCGAAGGTTATTATACTAAAACCTCCCACTCTTGTCAACCACTAAAATCACTTTTCCCACATTTTTTGCTGGCGTCTCTTACAGAGACGCCAGCAGCGCCTCCAGCGCTTCCCGGGAATAGTGGTACGCCTGATCGCAGAACTGACACGTCAGCTCCGCCTTCCCCTGCTCCCGGATCAGCGCCTCCAGCTCCTCCCGGCCCATACTGATCAGGGCCCGGGTCACCCGGTCCCGGCTGCAATAGCAGCGGTACTCCACCGGCTCCTGCGCGAGCACCTCCAGCTCGAACGCCCCCAGCACCTGCTCCAGCAGCGCCCGCGCGTCGGCGCCGGAGCGCAGGGCCTCTGTGACGGGCCCCACCGTCTGGATGCCCTGCTCAATGGCGCTGATCACTCCATCGTCCGCGCCGGGCAGCAGCTGGATCAGATATCCCCCGGCGCACAGCACGCTCTGGTCGACCTCCACCAGCACGCCCAGCGCGCAGGCCGTTGGGATCTGTTCGCTTTCCGCGAAGTAGGAGGTCACATCCTCGGCGATCTCCCCGGAGACCAGAGGGACCGTGCCCACATAGGGCTCTTTCATCTGCAGGTCCTTGATGACGGTCAAAGCGCCGGGAAGCCCCACGGCGGAGCCCACATCCAGTTTGGCCGGCCCCTTGAGGGGCAGATCCACCTGGGGATTCTGCACATACCCCCGGGCGTTTCCGGAGCTGTCGGATACCACGGTGATCCGTCCCAGGGGGCCCGCGCCCTTGATCTGTAGGGTGACGGAGCCCTTCTCCTCTTTGAGCTGATTTCCCATCATGGAACAGGCCATGAGGGCGCGGCCCAGCGCGGCGGTGGCCACGGGCAGGGTCCTGTGGATCTGCCGGGCACGCTCCACCATGTCTCTTGCGGTGATGGCCGAGGCCTTGACGGGCGCGTCCTTTGCCAGAACGCGGATGATACTGTCTGCCATGTTCGTCAGGATTCCTTTCGCGCGGCAAAAAAGATGCGTCCCTCCCCCGCTTTGGGGGCGCGCAGCTTCCGCTCGCCGTATTGTTTGATGCGGGAAAAGCCCGCCCGGACCAGCAGCGCCTCCAGCTCGTCCGGCTCGTAGGCGTATTCCTCGTGGAGCTCTTCCGCCCGGCTCCAGCGGCCGTCCGGCTCCAGGGTAAACAGGTCCATCCCGTAGGTGCATACGCGGCGGCGCGCGGAATAGTCCGCCCGCCAGACGCAGTAGGCGTCCGCGCTCTCGTCCAGGAATACCTGCCCGTCCAGGGCGCGCAGCTTGTCCGGCGTGTTGACGTCGAACACGAACAGCCCGCCGGGCATCAGGAAGGTATGCACCCGCTGAAAGGCCCGCTCCAGCTTTTGGGGGCTTGTAACGTAATTGACGCTGTCCAGGCAGCAGACGCAGGCGTCGATGGTCCCGTACAGATCCAGCTTGTCCATGGACTGGTGGAGAAAAAGGGGCGGGATCTCAGATGCCTGCCGGCACTTTTCGGCGGCCTGAGCCAGCATTTCCTCCGACTGGTCCACCCCGATCATCTCATACCCCCGCCGGGCCAGCTCCAAGGTCAGGCTGCCGGTACCGCAGGCCAGGTCCAGCACCGTATGGATGGGCAGGGCGCTGCGGGCAAAGTGGCGCTCCAGATAGTCTGCCCAGCGGACGTAGTCCACATCCCGGGTGAACTGATCGTAGCACCCGGCCAGGTTCTCATACGCCATGCTGATCCATCTGCTCCTTGATCCTGGGCAGCACCGCCTGATAGCCGTCCGCCCCATACTGGAGGGACCGGTTCACCCGGCTGATGGTGGCGCTGGACGCGCCGGTGCGCTCCAGGATATCGTTGTAGATCATGCCGTCGGACAGGAGCATCGCCACCTCGAAGCGCTGCTCCATAGCACGCAGCTCCGCCACCGTGCACAGGTCGGAGAAAAATTTCTTGCACTCGTCCAGATCCCGGAGCGTCAAAATGGCCTGATAGAGCACGTCGCTGTGCTCCCGCTTTTCGTTTTTTGTCATTTGCACGTTTGCCTCCCAATCGTTTCTCAGGAAAAGCGCCTTGTTCAACAACTCCTATTTTACCAAAGTGAAGTATGGAAGTAAACCACTTTTTCATAGGATTGCCAAAGTCGTACGACATTTGCTTTGCCCCGGCGGGCCGCCGCCCGCTCGAAAAAAGCGGCTGGGCCGCCCTTTCGACCCTTCTCTTTTTCACCCTTGCGTGAAATGCGCCATACGCTGTAGAGAGAAATGAGCCGATGGGAGGCGCGGGCATGAAGATAGAAGACGGACTTTGGAAGCAAACGCTGAACTGGGAGGGCGAGCCGGTTTTGACGGTTTCCCTGCAATTTCCCCGGCTGTTGGAGGAGACGGCCGGGCAGCGCCGGATCGCCCGGTACTACCGGCAGGCGGCCGAACAGTGGAAGGCGCGGTGGACAGGGCCGCTTTTTCTCCGGGCCCAGGCGGCGGCGCGCCTTGCCCGGGAGCAGTCCCGCCCCTTCCGCCCCTGGGAGGCGGCGCTCACATACCGCCTCACCGTTCAGTCGGAGACGCTGCTCAGCCTCTATCTGGACGCCTATGAGTTTTCCGGCGGAGCGCACGGGGTCACGGTGCGGCAGGGAGACACCTGGGAGCTGCCCCGGGGCCTGCCCCGCTCGCTGGCCTCCTTTTTCCCGCCCCGCTTCCGCTGGCGGCGGGCCGTGCTGGAACAGGTGCGCGCACAGATCGAGGCGCGGCTGGCCAACGGCGAGGCCTGGTTCTTTGAGGACTGGCGGCAGCGGCTGCCCGCAGCCTTTGACCCGGAACACTTTTACTGTACCCAAGCGGGTCCGGCGGTCTTTTTCCCGCTCTACCGCATCGCCCCTTACGCCGAGGGGATCCCCGTCTTTCCCCTTTCCCTGCCGGAAGAAGCAGCGTGCCGCTAAAGCAGCAACGCCCTTTTACCGGCAGGGCTGCGGCCCGCTGCGGGCGCGAAGTCTGTGCGGCCCTGTTTCCAGGAAAATTTCTTCCCTTCTTCCGGCGATCGGCGCAGATTTTTTTACATTTTATGCCTTGTCTTTGCAAAAAATCCGCGATATAATAAGTGCCGCTGTGGGCCCGGCCGGGGCTGCGGCATGTTCGCACGCGGGAAAAGGCCAATGCGCGAATCCCCGCGGCAGGAGGAACATCATGGTCAAAGCAATCGTTGGCGCAAACTGGGGCGACGAGGGCAAGGGCAAGATCACGGATCTGCTGGCCGAAGCGTCCGACGTGGTCATCCGTTTCCAGGGCGGGGCCAATGCCGGTCACACGATCATCTGCGATTACGGAAAGTTCGCACTGCATCAGCTTCCCTCCGGCGTCTTCTACCCTCACACCACGAACATCATCGGCAACGGCGTAGCGCTGGACGTACCCAAATTCATCGCCGAGCTCAAGAGTCTTGCCGACGGCGGCGTACCCGCCCCCAAGGTCATCGTGGACCAGCGTACGCAGGTGCTCATGCCCTATCATGTGCTGCTGGACACCTACGAGGAAGAGCGTCTGGCCGGGGCCGCCTTTGGCTCCACCAAGTCGGGCATCGCCCCCTTTTATTCGGATAAATACGCCAAGATCGGCATCCAGGTGGCTGATCTTTGGGATGAGACACGGCTCATGGGTCAGCTCAGGCACGCCTGTACGCTGAAAAATGTGCTCATGGAACACCTCTACCACAAGCCGCTCCTGGACCCCGAGGCCCTGTTCGACACCCTGATGGGCTACCGGGACGCTCTGACGCCCTATGTGGGCGACGCGGTCACCTTCGTCCACGAGGCGCTCTCCGCCGGAAAGCAGGTCCTGCTGGAAGGGCAATTGGGCTCCATGAAAGACCCGGACCTGGGCATCTGTCCCTTCACCACCTCGTCCCACACCCTGGCCGGCTTCGGTACGGTGGGCGGTGCGGTGCCCCCCACCGCCATCACGGACGTGGTCTGCGTCTCCAAGGCCTATTCTTCCGCCGTAGGCGCGGGGGCCTTTGTCTCCGAGCTGTTCGGCGAAGAAGCGGAGCAGCTGCGCCGCCGGGGCGGCGACGCCGGCGAGTACGGCGCCACCACCGGGCGCCCCCGCCGTGTGGGCTGGTTCGACGCGGTGGCCACCCGGTACGGCTGCATGGTCCAGGGCGCCACGGAAGTAGTGCTTACCGCCATCGACTGTCTGGGCTATCTGGACGAGATCAAGGTATGCACCGGCTACGAGATCGACGGCAAAACGACCGACGTCTTCCCGGTCCCCGCTCTGCTGGAGCGGGCCAAGCCCGTTTACACCACGCTGCCCGGCTGGAAATGCGATATCCGCGGCCAGACCGATTATGCCAAGCTGCCTCAGGCGGCCCGGGACTATGTGGACTTCATCGAAGCGCGCATTGGCTGTCCCATCAAGCTGGTCTCCACCGGCCCCAAGCGTCACGAGATCACCCGCCGCAAATGACCCCGCGCAAACGGAAGCCGCAAAGCGTTGCTTTGCGGCTTCTTTTTTGACGCATGGACCGCCGTCCTGCGCCGCCCTCCTCCAATAAAAACAGCTCCCGGCCCCATTGCCGGAAGCTTCTGCTGCGCGGCAGTCCTATCGGACGGCCGGAAACAGTCCATGACGGCACGCCAAGGGCTGCCGGACCAATCGTTCCGCTGCATCCCCGGGGAGTCCCAAAGCTCGGAATACGCCCCCAGCAGCGTCCCGCCGCCGCACAGCCAAGCTGCAGGGCCGGCATGGCAGCCATCCGGTTCCTTCATCAGGGTCACTCCGTTCCGTCTGTCTCCGACGGACGGAGCAGCGCGCCGGTTCGCCGGAGAAATGCTGGCACCCTTACCTGTTCGTTCCATACGCCACGATCGTTTCGGTCAAACATGTTTCATTTTTGGCCAAAAACGACGGGGGCAGCGCCCCAGTCGTTCGGCTGAGGCGCTGCCCCCTTAACTCCCCAATCCGCAGAAGCGGCGTTACGCGTTGCGCTGGAGGTCCCGGAAGGCCCGCCAGGGGCTGCCCTTCCAATAACGCTCCCGGAGCGTGTTGTACCCGCCCAGCTGCATCAGGCGGTACCCTCCCTTCCACTCGTTCTTCCGATCCCTTGTCATCGTCATACGGCGCGCTCCTTTCTGTATTTCGTGTTTGACTTCCTTCTGATTGCAGTATACAATACTTCCATACATGAGTCAAACGAATCTTTTTTATGTTTATCATGAGCGATTGGAATGATACAAATGAACACCACCAAGTGTCAGATCCTATTGAAAGCGGTGGAGCTGGGGAGCATCACCCGCGCGGCGGAGGCCCTGGGCTACACCCAGTCGGCGGTAAGCCGCGCCGTAGCGGATCTGGAGCGGGAGTGGGACGTGGCGCTGCTCACCCGAAACCGGAGTGGGACGGTGCTCACCTCCCAGGGGGAAGCCCTGCTTCCCTATCTGCAGGCCCTCTGCAACGCCGGGCGGGAATTGGAGACCCAAGTGGCCGCCCTTCATGGGCTGACCCGGGGCACTCTGCGGGTGGGCACCTTTGCCAGCGCCTCCATTCAGCTGCTGCCCGCCATCATGAAGGAATTTATGGGCCTGTATCCCGGTATCCGGTTCGAGCTGCTCTGCTGCTGGGAGTTCGCCCAGGTGGAGGATCTGATTCGCCGGGGCCAGGCGGACTGCGGCTTTCTGGGCCTTCCGGTCGGGCCGGACCTGGAGACCTTTCCCCTGTTCCGGGATCAGCTCATGGCCATCCTGCCCCCGGATCACCCGCTGTCCCAAGCCCCATTCTACCCGATGGCCCGTTTTGCGGAGGATCCTTTCATCCGTGTGCCGGAGGACCGGGACGTGGAGTTTGGCCGCATCTTTCAGCAGGCCGGTGTGCGCCCCAACCTCCATTACACCGTCAACGACGATTTTGCGATCCAGGCCATGGTGGAGCAGGGGCTGGGCGTGAGCATCCAGCCCGAGCTGATCCTGCAAAATTCCGGCCACCGTTTTGCGGCCATCCCTTTGGAACAGCCCCACTTCCGGGATCTGGTTCTGGCCGTGCGGAGGGGGCGCGCCCCCTCCGTCCTTACCGCCCGCTTTGTGGACTGCGTCCGCCGCTGGATCGGCCAGGCGCATCCGTCGGGAGTGTAACCGTTCAATTTTGATTTTACATCTTTCCGCAAATATAGTATAATCCATTCAGCGCGGCAAAGCTGCCGCCATGATTTGAATTGAATTAGGAGTGTTGTTGCATGAGCCGGATGGTCGGTACCGTATCAAGGGGGATTCGCGCTCCCATCATCCGCAGCGGGGACGACCTGGTGGAGATCGTCACCCAGTCTGTTCTTGAGGCCGCCCGCCAGGACGGCTTTTCCGTCCGTGACCGGGACGTAATCGCCATGACCGAGGCCATCGTAGCCCGGGCCCAGGGAAATTACGCCACCGTGGACGACATCGCCGCCGACGTGCGCGCCAAACTGGGCGGCGGCACGGTAGGCGTACTGTTCCCCATCCTCAGCCGGAACCGCTTTGCCATCTGCCTGCGGGGCATTGCCAAAGGCGCCAAAAAAATCGTCCTGATGCTCTCCTATCCCTCGGACGAGGTGGGCAACCATCTGATCGACGTGGACCGGATGGACGAAAAGGGCGTAGACCCCTATCGGGACGTGCTTACCCTGGAGCGCTACCGCGAGCTGTTCGGATACACCACCCATCCATTCACCGGTGTGGACTATGTGGACTATTACGCCCAGCTCATCCGGGAAAGCGGCGCGGAGGCGGAGATCCTCTTCGCCAATGACCCCAAAGCCATCCTGCCCTATGCCAGGGATGTGCTCTGCTGCGATATCCATACCCGCCAGCGCACCAAGCGGCGTCTGAAAGCCGCCGGAGCGGAACGGGTGCTGGGGCTGGACGAGATCATGACCGCCCCGGTGAACGGCAGCGGCTGCAATGAGCGATACGGCCTGCTGGGCTCCAACAAATCCACGGAGGATAAAGTGAAGCTCTTCCCCCGGGACTGCCAGGGCCTGGTGGAGGCCATTCAGGCCCGGCTGCTCTCTGAGACCGGCCGGCACGTGGAAGTCATGGTCTACGGCGACGGGGCCTTCAAGGACCCGGTAGGCAAAATCTGGGAGCTGGCCGACCCGGTGGTCTCCCCCGCTTACACCGCCGGGCTGGAGGGTACGCCCAACGAGCTCAAGCTGAAGTATCTGGCGGATAATGATTTTGCCGCCCTCTCCGGCGAGGCCCTGCGGGATGCCATCAAGGGCGAGATCCAGAAGAAGGACGGCAGTCTGGTGGGCAAGATGGCCGCTCAGGGCACTACCCCCCGGCGGCTCACCGACCTGATCGGCTCCCTGTGCGACCTGACCTCCGGCTCGGGCGACAAGGGGACCCCCATCGTCCATATCCAGGGCTATTTCGACAATTATACCACGGAATAACGCAGGCGCGCCGCCCGCCGCTGCGGCGGCGAAGCGCTGCGGGGCTTTTGGGACACACCGGCGCCCCGGGCTATTGGCCCGGGGCGCCGGTGCGTTTCATTTTTTGAAGCCATTTCATTGCATGACGGTAAAAAACAGGCGCTCCTGGGTCCAGGAGGCTCGGGACATGGCAAATGAGGAAAAAAGGATTTCAACGCGATGCTGCTGCGGGACAACGGTATGCCCCGGGTGCAGATCGTGACCGATCCAAAGGCCATCGAACCATACGGCAAGACGCGGATGTGCCTGGCCCCGCCCAGGGACTATGACCGGACGTGCGTCGGGTCCCCTTCGGGCAGGCGCTCACCGTGGGGGATATCCGGGACCATTTTGCCCCCAGGAGCGGCGCGGGTCTTCCCGACCCCGCCGCCGCGGGCATTTTCGTCTCCATCGCCGCCTGGGCCGGCCACCAGCGGGCCCTGTTGGAGGCCGGGGGGCATTCCATCCTCTGCCGGGGGCACACCCACCCCCGCTGGTATGTAGCCGACGATCGGGCGCATCTTTACCCTCCGCCCGTAGGGAAAACGCGCCCGCTCACTCCTGGGCCGGCGGTTCAGCGGGGGCAGACGCTGCGGGCGGTGCGGCGCGCTTTTTTCTGCGGCGCAGGCATACGGCCAGGACCACGGCCGCCGCGGCCGCCAGCACCAGCAGGGCGATCAGGTGATAGGCGCACCAGACGATGACATTGCCCAGCGCTTCCCCCGCCCCCTGCGCTCCCTCCGAAAGGGCGGTTGAGATCCGCGTCCCCAGGCGGTCGGCGGTCCCGGCGCCGTCGCTGAGGCGGCGCACCTCGTACAGCTCCACGCCGATGGTGGCGTAATCCACCAGGCTGTCGTACCGGCGCAGCTCGGTGCTGTACTTCTCGATCTGATACTCCACCTCGCTGAGGGCGTTCTCCAGGTCGATGATATCCTCCATGGTGGCGGCCTGCTCCAGCAGCGCGAGCAGCCGCGTCTGCTTGGTCTGCTGGGTGCGCAGGCGGGCCTCGGTGTCAAAATAGACCTCTCCGATCTCCTCTGAGCTCTGGTTCAGGCTGACCACATACCCCACGCCGTCCACGCCGCTCAGAAACGTATCGTAGGCCTGCCTGGGCACCCGTATCACGTAGCTGCCGTACCGCGCGGCATTGCGGTCATAATAGCCGCCGCCCTCCACCGCGGCGCTTTCATAATAGCCTCCCTGTTCCACCACCAGGGCGTTCAGCGCGGCTTCCGCGGCGGAGAAGTCGTCGGTCTGGAGCCGTGCCGACGCCCGGCGGATCAGCTTGGCGTTCTCGTCGGAATAGACCCGGCTTTCCCCCGCAGCGCTTTCGCTTTCCGAAAAATTCAGTCTCTGGTCTGCCACGGTCGCTTCCATGGGGGCCATGGCCTCCGGCGCCGCCTCCTCCCCGGCGGAGGAGGCGGAGGAGGAGTTGCCGCCGCTGCAGGCACAGGTCAGGAGCAGGAGCAGGGCGAGCGGGAGCAAAAGACGGTTTCGTTTCATTGGAGCACCTCCATTCGTTTTGTTTGCGCGGTACTTTTTAGACGCGTCCCGCTTCCAAAGGTTCCCTTAAACTGCGCCCGCGCATAGGATGGGGCAAAAAGGAGGTATCCCCATGCCTGTGATCTACCTTTCTCCTTCCACCCAGGAGAACAACCTATATGTCAGCGGCGGTACTGAGGAGGAGTGGATGAACCGTCTGGCCGACGCCATGGTACCCTATCTGACGGCCTCCGGCATCCAGTACGTGCGCAACACGCCGGATATGACCGCCGCATCGTCGATCCGGGCCTCCAATGCGGGCAATTTCGACCTGCACCTGGCCCTCCACTCCAATGCCGCTCCGGAAGGGCGCTACGGACAGGTGCGCGGCATCCTGGTCTACTACTATCCCGGCTCCGCCGAGGGGCAGCGGGCCGCTAACCTGGTGGCCGACGGTCTAAAACAAATCTATCCTCTGCCCAACAACGTCCGGGCCGAGCCCACCATTGCCATCGGTGAAGTGCGCCGGGTGCGGGCCCCTTCGGTCTTTCTGGAGCTGGGTTACCATGATAACGTGGACGACGCGGCCTGGATCAAAAACAACCTGGATTCGGTGGCCCGCAGTATCGCGCTCTCCCTGACCGAGTATTTCGGCCTGCCCTTCCTGACCCCCCAGTCCCCCCGCAGCGCGGTGGTGGACGTATCCTGGGGCTATCTGAATATCCGGGACCGGCCGGACCGCTCCGCTCCCGTGGTGGCGCGGGCCTACGACGGAGCCCGTCTGACGGTGCTCAACCAGTGGCAGGGCTGGTATCTGGTGCGCTTTGGAGAGGTGATGGGCTGGGCCAGCAGTGATTTTGTCACGCTGATCTGAGGGCAGGGTCATGGTCATCCACGTAGTCCGCCCGGGCGAGAGTCTCTCCTCCGTCGCCCGGGAATACGGCGTGCCCCTGTCCCAGCTGGCGGTGGACAACGGCCTGCAGAACGATCCCCGGCTGGTGGTGGGGCAGGCGCTGGTGGTGCAGTTTCCCCAGCAGGTGCACACCGTGCAGCCCGGTGAAAGCCTCTCTTCCATCGCCCGGCAATACGGCATGAGCCTGCGGCAGCTCTATCGCAACAACCCGATCTTGGGCGGCGGCCCGGTCCTTTACCCCGGCCAGACGCTGGTCATCTCCTATGAGGGCGCGACCGAGGGCGTCCTCTCGGTGAATGGGTACGCCTATCCCTTCATCGACAAGGACCTGCTCCAGTCCACGGTCCCCTATCTGACCTTTCTGACCCCCTTTACCTATGGCTTTACCCCGGACGGGACGCTGGTGGATCTGGATGACGGCGTACTGATCGCCATGGCCAAGGCGGGGGGCGCGGCCCCGCTGATGCACCTGTCCACGCTGACCGGAGAGGGCGGCTTCTCCAATGAACTGGCCCACATCGCCCTCACTGACCGAACGGTGCAGGATGCGCTGATCTCCAACCTCCGGCGCACGCTGGAGGAAAAGGGCTACCGGGGTCTGGATGTGGACTTTGAGTATGTCTTTCCCGAGGACGCATCGGCCTATGCCGCTTTTCTCGGCCGCCTGACCGCACTGCTCAATCCCCTGGGCTATCCGGTCATCGCCGCACTGGCCCCCAAGACCTCCGCCGACCAGCCGGGGCTGCTGTACGAGGCCCACAACTACCGCGCCATTGCCGAAGCCGTCAACGAAGTGCTGCTTATGACCTATGAATGGGGCTATACTTATCACCACACAGGTCCACGGTGACGCCGGGGAGCCTGCGGCCTTCCCGCCCCTGCTTCCAGGCCGGAGAGATGCCTCCGCTGAAATGCACCTGCCCCCGGCCGCTGCATAGAATGTATTGCAGCTCGTACTGCAGTTCTTCGGAGGTGAGAATAGCCTTGGAACAAAATTTCTCAGTTACAATGATCGCACGGGTGCTGTGTGTGGAATGCTGCCGGCTTCTGGTCTGCGATTGCTGTACGCATCAAGAGGTTCTGGTACACACCGATCGAGCCTGCTGTTTCTCGTGCGGCGATTGTGTCTGTATCCGTTACAGCGGGGCCATGACCATGAGTATACCGCCGCAGATCACCGCAACCTGCATCGATCTTCACTGTCCCTGCGGTTGAACAAAGGCGGGCGCCCTCCGGCGCCCGCCTTTGCGTGTCAAAAAGTGGCTTTGCCACCTTTCCGAAGGAGCTGCGGCCTGCTGCGGGCACTCGCCGTCCGCTTACGGCGGACATCTGGCACACTTACAGGCCGAGAAGCGTTTGCTCCGACGCACATGTCGCCGGAGCAAACGGATTGGACTGGATTCGCGCCTGTACCCCAAGGGCATTTCCGCGCCTGCTCTGCAGGCTTGGGCACGGGCGCGAACTCTGTGAGGCTTTTTCGGCAAGCTGGAGCGGACGCCCTCCCTTCCTTGGAGGCGTTTTTCTACATACCGGCGCCATGGTCCTTTCCGCTGCACACCGCGGCCTTTCCCCGGCGTCCAAGCGCCGTCTGTCTCCGTCTGTCTCCAGTCGGCATATCCTGTAATATGACGATAGGAGGTGTCATGCATGCTCATGCAAGCCGTCGTGATCGAGGTACAGTGGGAACGCCTGCTCGTACTGGATCTTGATACACGGCAAACGATCCTTGTAAATACACCGGATGCACGCCGGTTCCGCCCCGGTGACCTGATCCGCATCCGGTACAACGGCGTAATGACGAACAGCATACCGCCGCAAATATCGGCATCCAATATCGCTGTGATCCCGCGGGACACAGTTCCGCCCGCTGTTTTTCCTCCGGCTGTCTTTCCGCCGGTTTTCTTTCCTCCGATCGTGCGTCCGCCCGCCGGATGCCGCCGGTGTCCCCCCTTTGCGCGCCCGCCCTTCGGCCCCGGCTTCCGGCCCTGGTGACCCCGGTCCTTCCGCGCCGCCCCCCCAAAAGGGGGCGGCTTTTTGGCGCCTTTCGCAGGCCCCGATTTCATAAATTTCCCGTTTGTGTTCGGCTCCCGTCAGCCCCGGTTGGGTACCGGGAAATATTACATTTGAAAAATAGTTACAAAACGGTTACAATCAAAATGTCTTCGCGAGACCAATACTTATAAGGAGGTTTCACCCATGTTCTGCTTTAATGGCAATAACTTTAATTGCGGCTCCATCTGGGAGACTCTCTGCCGGTATTTTGGCGTCGGCTGCTAAGGGAATCTGAGTTGGCGGCCCCAGCGGCCTGCGCCGCTGGGGCCGCTCGTCCTGCAGCCTGCTTGCCCACGCGGAGCAAACACGGCCCATGTTCGCTGCAGAACCGCCTGATAGATCGGGCCGGTTGCGGGCACACTATCCGCGAGGTGATGGAACATGGAGCCGACCTACAGTGATATTTATATGCTTCTCCAGCGCGAACCGGTGGCAAAGCAGTATTTTGACACGCTGCCGGATTACGTTCGGGAGCAGATCCGCACCCGCCCGAACGGGGTCAACTCTTTCGCCAGTCTCAAAGACTATGCCGAAAATTTGACCCGCGGGGACGGATGAAAAACAGTGCCGCCCAAAGCCGGGGCTTCATAAAACAGCGAATGGCATGATCTAATTGCGATCAGGCCGTTCAACGTGTAAAAAAGTCTTTTGGCCACGCTAAACAGCCCTGACTTCTTCGGTCAGGGCTGTTGTGTCAAAGATCCATTGTATAGAAGTGCGCCCTAATAATCGATTTATTTTACCTTTTCAGCTACCAGTAAAAAGCGATGAATTAATCCTTCGATACATCCCTTTCGCTCTAAAACCCGCTGTGCATTCAACAATCTATCCTTGCAAGTGTCTACCGAGAAATTAGGGAATTCCCACTCTATAATTCGGGCAAACCAAACAAGTGCGCCTACATCAAAAAACTTAATGGGTCTGAAGCATTCCCGTTCATCAAGGATATCAAATCCCGCATTACGAAACTGCTTGCGTACTTTTTCAAGATACTGCTCTGGAAACGGAAGCTCAACCTTTCCTAACAAAAGTTCTACCAGTTCACGATCATTTTCGGCTCCCACTTGTTCAGTAATAAAGATGCCTCCAGCTTTTAGAACTCGATATATTTCCTGTGCATTAAAATCACCGTGACGATTGATGACTATATCAAATTCCGCATCATCAAAGGGGAGAATGTCCTTTCCGTCGCCTGCACGAAAATCAATCCCGAGGGGAAGCAAGGTTTCCCTGCATAGCTGAATATTCGGAGGGTATGCCTCTGTCGCACTTGTGTTTGTATGAGGATGGTGAAGCGATAACAGAAATTCCCCCCCACCAGTATCCACATCCAACAGTTTCATTTCCGGCTTGAGGTAATGCAGGATGATACTCTGATAATCCCAAGGCAAATCGGTTTCCTCGGTATATCTGCCATCAATGTGAGAAAAATCCCATCCGTGGATATGGGCAACACTTTCTTCTTTTTGCCAAAAGCTCATCAATTCGATTTCGTTCACAATAACTACTCCTATCTGCATTTGGTAATTATAAATCAAAAATAGGTGCAGTCAACTGGCAACATCATAAGAATAGGCTCGATACAATCTGCTGCCAGATTTATAACTGCACCGAGTAGTTACCTCGAATAAGTCTCATTGCGTGAGCTCACCGCCTCTTAATTAGTAGTATAGCACAAATTCATAAACAATTCTACATGAACCGTATCAAATGGTCACGTTGTTGGAAACGTGAAAGGCTGTCTCAGTATGCTTTTGTATGGTACAAAATAAGCATCACTTGGTTGCAAAACCTAGCGATGCTTATTCTCGTTTTAACCAAGATGCCGTAAAGCAGAAAATGTGGTGCTAAACCGTTTTACGGACACCCGCCCAATGGGCGGTACTGTTTTTCTGCCCTTTCCTCCCCTCTTTTCGGCTCACGTCATCCGTTCGCCGTTCCGGCTTCTTTCTCTTCCAGCCCCGTCGGACGCCCTTTTTGCTCCGACCGGGCGAGGATATCCGCCACCCGCCGGTCGATCTCATTCCGTTTCTCCGGCTCCCGCTCCACACAGGAATCGAACAGGCAAAACGTTACGCCGCCGGATGCCGTTCCTTCCGCCCGCAGATCCTCCCATGGCGGCTCAAACGGAAACCGGTAAAGAAACGCGCCGTTTCTGCTTATGACCGTTCTGCTCATTGCGCCACCCCCCGGCACCCTATGCGTTTGCCTGCTCGTCCTATGAATCCGCAGCGGATGCAAGCGGGCGGAGAATCATCAGCCGGGATGGAATGCATATAAACAAAGGGGGGGCTCGCCCTTTCAGGACCGGCCCGCCTGCCCGGAGCGGTTTATCGCAGACTGTGAGGTGACTTCTGTGGGAGAATACTGCTTATACCTGCGCAAATCCCGTCTGGATCTGGAGGCGGAAGCCCATGGAGAGGGCGACACGCTGGCCCGTCATCGGGCCGCCCTTCTGAAGCTGGCCCATACCCGAAACCTTCCGGTCACGGGCTGCTATGAGGAAGTATGCAGCGGCGAATCCATTGCCGCCCGGCCGGAGATGCAGCGGCTCCTGAACGACGTGGAGGCGGGCCTCTGGTGCGGCGTCCTGGTCATGGAGGTGGAGCGCCTGGCCCGCGGCAACACCACCGATCAGGGCATGGTGGCCGATACCTTTAAGTACAGCGGCACCAGGATCATCACCCCTGCCAAGGACTATGATCCGGCGGACGAGTTTGACGAGGAATACTTCGAATTTGGCCTATTTATGAGCCGCCGGGAGTACAAGACCATCAACCGAAGGCTCCAACGGGGCCGCCGCGCCTCCCTGGCGGAGGGGAAGTACATCGCGGGCAAGGCCGCTTACGGCTATGAGCGCTACAAGCTTCCCGGGGAGAAGGGCTATTCCCTGCGCATCATCCCCGAGCAGGCTGAGGTGGTCCGGCAGATCTTCGACTGGTACGTCAACGGAGAGGAACAGCCCGACGGGTCCCTGCGTCCGCTCGGTTCCTTTACCATCGCCAAACGGCTGGACGCCTGCGGCGTTCCCTCCCCCAGCGGCGGAAAGTGGCCTGCGTGTACGGTCCAGGCGATCCTGGCCAACCCCACCTATATCGGCAAGGTCCGCTGGAGCTATCGCCCCACCGTCAAGCGCATGGTGGACGGCGCGGTGATCTCCTCCCGTCCCGTGAACCATGACGTGCCGCTTTCCGACGGCAGGCATGCCCCCATTCTGGAAGAGCCGCTCTACAACCGCGCCCAGGACATTCTGAACAGCCGCTCCCATCCCCCGGTCCCCAGGGCCGTCCCGCTCCAAAACCCCCTGGCCGGTCTGGTCGTCTGCGGAACATGCGGCCGCACGTTGGAGCGCCGCCGCTATGCGCGCGGCCAGGACTGCATGGTCTGTCCCAATCGGGACTGTGACACCAAAGGTTCTGTCCTGGAGACGGTGGAGCGGGCCATACTGGACGCCCTGGCGAGCTGGCTGTCCGGCTATCAGCTCCAGCTTGAACCGCTTCCGTCCGACCGCGCCGATCCGGGAGCGGAAAAAACGGTCGTCTTCCTCCAGCGATCCCTTGACGGCCTGCAAACCCAGATGGACCGTCTCTGTGATCTGGTCGAGCAGGGCGTTTACACGCCCCAGCGGTTCCTGCAGCGCTCCCAAGTTCTCTCCGCCCGTATGGCCGCGCTCGACCGGGCGCTTCTGGAGGCCCGGGCACACCAGGCCGCGTCCCGCCGCCTGACCGGCAGCCGCTTTCCGAGCGTCCCCCGCGTCGCGCATGTACTTGAGGCGTACCCCACCCTCGCCGACCCGGGCGCAAAGAACGCCTTGCTGAAGGAGATCGTCGACAAGGTGGTCTATTCCAAAACCCGGGGCGGCCGCTGGGTCTCCAGCGACATGCGTCTGCTCCTCTTTCCCCGCATCGAGCGGCTGGAAGAGCGCCCAGCCGTTCGATCACCGATGCCTTAGATGGTTTTATACTTATGGCCCGCCCATGGCGGTCGCGCCGCTGCCGAATGTGCGTCAGGTGGTGGAATATGCCCTGACCGAGATGCCGCCGGAACAGATCTGGCTGGGCGTCCCCACCTACGGCTACGATTGGCCTCTCCCCTTTGTACAGGGGGAGACCCGCGCCCAGTCCATCTCCCCCCAGGCGGCTCTGGCCCGGGCGCGCCGGTATGGCGCGGCCATCCAGTACGACGAGACCGCCCAGGCGCCCTGGTTCCGCTACACCGACGGGGACGGCGTGGTCCATGAGGTCTGGTTCGAGGACGCCCGCAGCATCCGTGCCAAACTGGCCCTCATTCCAGAATACGGCCTGCGTGGCGTCGGCTACTGGAACCTGATGCGGGACTTTCCCCAAAACTGGCGGGTACTGAATGCGCTCTACCGCATCCGGGAGGCGTAACTGCGCGTATTTTGCCGTTCATAAATCGTTCACAGTAAATTCGAAAACGGTTCACCAATTTCCAGTTCCTTCTGGTATTATAATCATTGTCAGGACACCAGAGACACAGAACAGAAACTCCTCCTCTCTTCCCTCTCTCTTTCCGAACACACAGCCACTGTCCCCCCTGCAGGGCGGCAATCGCTCCCTGCGGGGGGGACAGACCAAATGTTCCGCGCCTCTGTTTCAGGGGCGCGTTTTTTGATGTCCCTCCGAATATCCCGCCGCTCTGCCGACCATAATATGGTCGAGGTGATATTCCATGTCTTATGTCAATCCCGCCATTCGGGACAAATTCGAATCCATGCCCATTGACCTGAAAAACGCCATCCTCTCCATGGACGTGAAACTGGAGACCATGTCCGACCTGATGGCCTGCCTGGAACGCATCATCGCGGAGGGCGAGGGACATGCTTGACCATGCCGCCCTCACTCCGGAGGCACTGTCCTATTTTCAATCGCTCCCGCTCTCCTATCAGGTGGCCATGAACCACAGCAACCTGACCTTTCGCACCCTGGAGGACCTGAAGGCCTACGAGGAACGCAACCTCCAGGGCACCGACTCCGTTCTCTACCAGCGCCTGCCCGATCCGGCCATTCCCTCCAACTCCGCGTTGGACCCTTTGGATGCCCAGCTCCCCGATTCAAAATAAAAAACTCGTATTTTGGCAAATTCCCTCTTGCATTCTATCCCGGACTGTGCTAATATAATTAAGCTGTCAACGGGACAGGTTCCCAAACGACGGTATGCGGCTGTAGCTCAGCTGGATAGAGTGTTTGGCTACGAACCAAAAGGTCGGGGGTTCGAATCCCTTCAGCCGTACCAAATCCCGAAGCTTTGAGAAATCAGGGCTTCGGGATTTTTCTTTGATTTATCAATGGTTTGCTGGCTTTCGAGCGAATACGAAATAATAAAATCAGATACAACATAACATGAAGAAATCGCAAAAATTGCACACGGATTTGCACACGGACGACGCGCCCAAAAACATCCCCCGGATACCAGAACAGGGCATCCGGGGGTGGGGGAGGATGTTGGGGGAGCGAAAGATGAGAGGCGGGGGCGGAAGATGGCAGCTATCGTAGGAGTCTGTTTCGATATAACATATTTTGTGGAGTTACAGAAGTTATCATTTGGAATATGTTGTAGCAATCAATTCATTATTTATCGTGGACTTGCTGAACAAAGTCAACAACGATTTGCTGGCATTTTTATATAAAATTGACGTATATTTTTGGTTACTCTGCTGCTATAATAAGAGTGCGACAGAGGAATCTGCCGCCAGACGAAAAGATACACCCTCGTATCTGCGCCCGTCTGCTCCGCTTTGCCGCCTGTCGCGGGGCGACTAATAAATACCGGACGTGCTTTTGATTGCCGCCTGCCGTTCGGCGACATATAAATAGACGGCTTGCAAAAATTAAAAGGGGCTCCCTCCGCTATGCGCGGAGGGATTCTCTTTATACAAAGAGACGGTGACGTGGTTATATGGAGATTGTCGATTGTGGGTTGTACACCATAAAGGACAGATACTTTTCCGACTTCAAAAGTGATCGCCACATGCATAATAAGTCCGAAGGCCGCCCGTACTATCTTTCAATAAGGGAGCACAATGGAATTACTTGGTTTATACCTATAAGTAGCAAGGTAGACAAATATAAGGCCAAAATAGCACAGGATGAGATTAAATACGGAAACTGTATTTACTATCATATCATGAATTTCATGTCAGATGAGCGGGCATTGCTGGTTGGCAATATGATTCCAGTTACTGAAGAGTACATAAGTAAAGAATTTACCATATCCTGTCAACACTATATTGTGAAAGATGAAAATACAATAAAGGCCGTTCGAAAGAAGGCGGCAAGATATTTAAGCCTAGTCCGAAATGGAAAGCTTCGTCCATATGTGGATATATTAAGAATTGAACGTCAACTCATAAACCGTTCAAAAAACAAAAGTTTTATCATTTAAATTTCTGCTCACAAAACATCCCCCGCCACCCAAGAGCCGATGCTACGGGAGGCGGGGGCTTTTTTCAGCCGATTTTGTCGTACAGGGAGAGCGGAAGCCCGGCGTCGATCAGGGCGGCCTTTTTCTCCGCCGACTTCTTCAGCCCGGCGGTCGCAGCCTTGTACGCGATGTAATCCGAGATTGGAACACCGGCCTTGTCTGCCTTTTCCGGCCACTCCGGGTAGCTGACCAGCCAGAGGAGTTCCTGCTGGTCGTTTGTCAGCCCGCTTTCCCGGATGGACTTGGCGGTTTCGGCTATGGTCAGGCCGCCCTCACCGTCGGAATTGTAGGCGCTCTTCCCGGAAGCGTACTCCAGCCAGGTCTCCGGCTCCATCCCCTGCTGGTAGGCCTCGCGCACCTTGTCCCCGTTGACCAGAGCGCCGCCGTATTCCTCGTAGAGCA
>NZ_JANGBE010000034.1:0-39527 GCF_024462255.1 Flavonifractor sp. DFI.6.63
AAATAAAGGTGAACAGGGTCAGGCAGACCAAAAACAGCACGGGGGAGTTCACGTGGCCGAACCAGATGTAGAGCAGGCCGGTGAGGACCAGGGTAAAGGTGCACAGGATGCGCACGCCGGTCTTCATGACCAGGCGGCCGAAGACGATGCCGCCCAGCACGCCGATGATGCCGGCGGGGGTGGCGAAGCCCAGCAGTACGTTGGGATCCCAGCCGTGCAGAGCGGCGAAGGCGCCCGGGTAGACGTTCAGGCCGTCCACGGCCAGGCCGGCCCAGAAGTAGTAGAGCAGCATGGAGTAAAGGATCATACTCCAGCCCCACTTGCCGAAATTGCTGTTGGTGAGCTGTTTGTCAGGTGCTTGATTCATGAACGATTCCTCCTGTCGTGTAGTAAAAAGACGGTAGAGTGAAAAACGTTGGAGCATCCGCCCGCTCAGAAACGGTCCCGTTCCTCGGCGTAGACCTGGGGCAGGATGGCGGCCAGGTTGGTGAATTCCTTTGCGTTGTGGTAGACCAGGGCGCGGGGGACTTCAATGGGCAGCGCCGCCCCCTCGGGCAGCATCCGGCGGGCCTTGCCGGAGATGATGTGCCAGCCCATCCAGAAGCGGGTGCGCAGCTCGCTGCCGCCGGGGACGCTGCGCAGGAAATGGGTCATCACCACGCTCATCTGGGCGGACCTGGTGGTGCCTGAGTTGGCGCAGACGATGGTGGAGCAGGCGTCCGTGCCGATCTTGTCCTGCTCATAGCCCAGCTCGCGGGGTTCCCGGAAGCTGGCAAAGAGCTCGTCGGCGCCCATGCCGATGTCCTCCCGGATGATGTGGGTGGTGCCCCAGTAGCGCTCCTTCATGGACAGGGCGGCGCAGCGGGCCTGTCCATAGTTGAGGGACACGGCGCCGGTGTGGTCCTCCGGGTCCCATATGGTATAGCGCAGGGGGCCGCAGCCGTGCCAGGCGAACCACCAGTCGAACATCTCCGCTGTGACGCCGGGCATGGCCGTATGATTCGCAACGAAGCCGGTGCCGTCCTCCAGCACGCAGTAGCCGGTCTCTACCGGCAGGTAGCCGGACAGAAACAGGTCGTTGCGGTGGTGGATGTCCAGCGCGCAGCCGGGATCGCAGGGGCCCTTGGCCAGCAGCGCCAGCTTTTCCGCCGGGATCGGGGCCGGCTCCCTGTGGTAATACTTGCTGATCGGCAGGGCCTCCTGCTCCGGGGTGATGGGGATTTTCCTTCCCATACAGTGAAACCTCCTCTCTTGCGCTGCATATATTGCAAGAATCGTGCCAAATCGTAAAAAGCGGGATTTGCGCCCCTGACCCACGACAGGACGGGCCGGTTTGGGCGCAGGGTCCCCGCAGGGAAAGATACAGTTGTATTACTTTTGAACAAATGGATAGAGACAGACGAAACGGTTTTACAGCCGGGCGGGATGTGCTATACTGAGGCTAAACGGATGCGAAGAGGAGGGCGGATATGCTGACGCTGTGCCTGATGCTGCTGGCCGAGGAGGCCGTGCAGGAGTCCATGGTGAAGATCGCGGTGCATTTTGAAACATTTTGAAAAATTTTAGCAAGAATGAACGGGAGACAGCTGGCTAAGGAGTGAGGGGAGCCAACCTCTTTTATGGGGGCAAAAATTTTTGAGATTAGTCAAGAATAAACTGGATTTCTACAGTAGTGTCAACAGGACCAAACACGGATATTACCTATTCGGTATGTGATGCTTTATCTGTAATTTATACTGGCTTGAAAGCAATCGGCATCTGCAGATTTTCATCCGCGAAGGAAGCCAAGGGCTAGTAGGCTGCAAAAAAACGCACCTGCAGCAAAGTTGCCGCAGGTGCGTTATTAGCGGGGAGCTAGTCGGTTAGCCCATCATGGAGTTGGGGATAGCCATAACCAAATCGGGGACGTAAGTAATAAGAAATAGAATGGCAATACTGAGCAAAATGTACTGAACTGTATGCTTGCTGATTACAACCTCCACCTTGTCCTTAGTGAGCCCGGCGGCCACAAACAAATTGAGGCCCAGGGGAGGAGTGGCGCAACCAATAGCTAGGTTGATGCACATCACCACGCCGAAATGGACGGGATGTATGCCAAAGGCGGTTAGGATAGGAGCGAAAATAGGAGCTAGAATCAGGATAGCTGCGGTGGTCTCCATGAAACAGCCTACGATGAGGAGCAGGATATTGACCAACAGCAGGAAAATATACTTGTTGGGACAGATGCTCATGATAAACTCTGCAATTGCATTGGTGATTTGGTAGCGAGCCATAACAAACCCGAATACAGCAGCACAGGCCATAATAAATAGAACCATGCCCGTGGAGGAAGAGGCGCCCATCAAAACGTTCTTCAGTTCCTTGAGCCGCAACTCGCGGTAGATAAACATACCTACAATGAGACCATAGGCACAGGCCACACCGGCAGCCTCAGTAGGAGTAAAAATACCGCCGTAGATACCGCCCAGAATAATGATGGGCATCAAAAGAGCGCCAATGGCATCCACAGTGCTCTTGCCCAGATTGCGCAGGCTGAATTTAATACGGGGTATTTCTGCTTGGTGCTTGATGCCATACTGAATCGGAATAACCGCCATGGCGAGCCCCATTAAAATACCGGGAAGAATGCCACCCATGAACATGGAGCCTACAGAGGCGTCGCTGACGGACGAGTAGGATACCATGACGGTGGAGGGGGGGATAATACAACCCAGTATACCGGCCACTGCCACGGTCGCCAGGGAAAAGCGCTTACTATAACCTGCCTCAATCATGGAGGGAACCATAATACTTCCGATAGCGGCACAGGTAGCAGTGGGGGAACCGGACAGGGCACCAAAGAGCATGCAGGCGAAAACAGCTACTACGCCCAGCCCGCCGGGCATCCACCCCAGAATAGCGTTACAAAAATTGACTAGTCGGCGGGAGATACCGCCGGAGGACATTAGGTTGCCTGCTAACATAAACAGTGGAATGGCCATAATTGTGAAGCTGTCCAGAGAGCCGAACATGCGCTGGCCGATGATGATGGGGCTGATATCGCCTCCGGCCAAGATGACAAGGGCCCCAGCCGCGACTAGGCACAAGGCGATAGGTACACCAAAAACCAACAGAACAACAAATACAATAAAGAGAATGGCACATTCCATTATTCCGTGACCTCCTTCGGCTCCTTACGGTTGGGCATAAAGTCGCAAATTACATCTGTAATAGTGTGAATAACACTTAGAGCCATAGAAATGGGGATAACGATAAAGATGAACGCAATGGGAATCCGGGTAGCAGTGGTCAATTGGGCGCTACTGAGATATTTGTTGAAACACATGCAGGCGAAAAAGAACACCCCAATAACAATAACTGCTGTAAAGATATTACGGATTTTTTTAATACATGGATGCCAAGATGCGGGTAGCATCTCGGAAAAAACCACGACACCCACATGGCCGTGGGTACGGAAGCAGTAAGCTGCTCCGCTATAGCCGCACCAAATCATCAGATAACGCGCAATCTCCTCGCCCTGCATGAACTCAATCTTGAAGACATAGCGGCACAACACAATGGCGATAGTGACTACTACCATGGCAATAAAAGATATCATGGCGACCCACTCTTCAACTCCGCCAATTACTTTTCCTATCTTTTTTACGACGGACATTTCAACACTCAACTCCCCCACGCGGCTTATTTATGCTATGCGCATTTTAGTGCGCGGAGGACAGCGGCTAGTCTTAGCCACATATCCTCCGCGCGGTATTTGAACAAATTGTAGGCAAAGTAAAACCAGAGTTACTGGAGAGCTGCCTCAGCCTCCTGAATACGGGTAATCATATCGGCATCAATGCCGACAGTCCCCACATACTTATCGTACACGGAGGACATAGCCTCGGCCCACTCAGCTGTGTCTACATCGATGATTTCCACACCAGAGTCTACAATATTGTTTTTATAAGTTTCAGCATACTCAAAGGCAATCTCGCGCTGATATACAACGGCCTCGTTAAAAGCTTTTTGAACGATTTCCTGATCCTCGGAGGACAGAGAATTCCACAAATCTTCGTTCATTACCACCAAGGAAGGGATAAAGTGGTGGTTGGTCATGGTGATATATTTGACCTGCTCGTAGAACTTACCGCCATACATATTCGTCAAAGTAGTGCCGGACACGGCGTCAATGGTATGTTGCTGCAGGGAGGTATAGATGTCGCCCCAAGCCACGGACAGGGGCATTGCCCCGATGGCAGCAAAAGAATCGGATTGCAAGTTGGAGGAGTGAGAGCGGACACGGACACCCTGCATATCTTCGGGATGCTCGATGCGGACGTTGCTGCCTACCATGTAGGTGCCATTTTCAAAATAACCGAGCCCCTTAAAACCACTGCCTTCCAGAGCGGCACAACGGTCGGCAGCCAGCCAATCATCCATGATAGCCCAAGCATCCTCCACGGACTGGAACAAATAGGGGAGATCAAAGTAGTTCTGACTATCTACAAAGCCCGACATAGAGGGGGTAGAACAGATAGAAAAATCCAGAGTCCCCATTTGAACGGACTCTAACATCGCAATTTCGGAACCTAGAACGCCGCCGCTTTGAACGGTCAACTCCATGCGGCCGCCGGAATACTCATTTAGCAATTCAGCGAATTTCACTAAGCCAAGATCCCAAGGCTGGTCGGCAGCTAGGACGTTGCCAACCTGCCAGTGATAGGTAGGACCATCGGAAGGAGAATTGGTGTCATTACTAGGGGCTCCGCTATTGGTGGGGGGAGTTGTATTACCGGAAGTTCCTTGGCTACCGCCGCTACAGGCGGCGAGGGAAATGACCATTGAGAGGGCCAGAAACAGGGCAATAGCTTTTTTCATAAGTATCCACATCCTTACTCATTATTTCAGTTCATCCCTAAAAGGTTGCACAATGTAAAACAGATCCGATCTTAGGTGTAGTTACCGATAACCAACATCCGCGCAAGCAGATTGGTCTCATTGAGGAGACTGCGTCCCTCGTTGGGACGGAAAGAAATAGCTTCTCCGGCATTAACAATATGCTTCTCGTTGTTCTTGTCGGTAACAGTCATGGAACCCTCAAGTACATAATAGACCTTCTCCTGGGGGCTGGACTCATCCCACGCTGCTCCGCCGCCGGGCAGGAAGGTGGAAACGCCGATCCAGAACTTCTCGGCTCCGGTCTCTTCCTTGCCATGGATCCGCATGGCGACCATGTTGAAATGACCAGGGGCGTTATAAGGCTTCAAATCTGCAACAGTACGCTTGACCATAATGAAATCGCTCCTTTGGTAAAAAGATTTTTGGCTCCTTCACTTGCTTGTAGTTGTCTCCATATTTGTATTTGTAAGCTCACGTTTCACCTCCCTTTCTACTGGATAACCCCTTTGCCGATGTAGAAACATTGGGATTAAACAGGCCGTTTGTCTATGCGTTCGACATAGACCGGGTTAGGAACCACGGCCTAATTGGAACCTCTGCAATTATGAAGTGATCTCGTGTTATGTGATGGTATGTGGTCATACTTTGCACATTTGACGCTAGGCGTTTAAGTAATTTGCTAGGCAGGGTGCTTTCAAAATTGTACCCAAGGATATTTTCTGAGGTAGCGGCAAAATTTTTGCCGTTGGACGTCCAACGGCATGGAAGGCGCGCCTTCCATGATAACCTTTAAAGATAGATATCATGCTTTATGAAATAAAGCATGTATGATGGTGCCGCTATAGTAAAAACACGCAGTTTTAATATGCTGGGATGTGTTGCAGCTAGTTTCCAATTGATCAACTTAACATTGCTTTATGCCAATAGTTTAATTAAGAAATAGCTGACAGGCAATACGTACAAATATGTAAGCAAATAACTTTGTGGTATGTGCTAACAAAGTAACAAATACATATTTTTGTAGAAAACGCCAAAAAGTTCTTTAATATTTTATATAATAGGTCAATAAGATAAAAAAGAAAGCCTAAAGATACTGTAAAAAGAAACAAAAATTGTGCAAAAAAATTGTCGATTAAATAGTTTGTATGGGCAGCGCATCAGATTGGAAAGGACAGAGTATTTGAGAAAGACCATAAACTGCAGTAAAAGCCCGGCCAAATGAAAAAAAGCTTGCAAATAGGGGCATGCTGTGCTAAAATACTCCAGCATGTGATTACGCACACCCGCGGACGGAGGGCCGGGTGCCTCTGGGATCAGAGGTCGGCCTGCTTCGGAAGATGCGGGTGGAGGAATCAACAATTAAAGGAGGAATATCCCTATGGCAGTCGTATCCATGAAGCAGCTTCTCGAGGCGGGTGTCCACTTTGGCCACCAGACCCGCCGCTGGAACCCCAAGATGGCCACCTATATCTACACCGAGCGCAACGGCATCTATATCATCGACCTGCAGAAGACCGTCAAGAAGCTGGAAGAGGCCTATAACTTCGTCCGTTCCCTGGGCGAGACCGGTCAGTCCCTGCTGTTTGTCGGCACCAAGAAGCAGGCGCAGGAGGCCATCAAGGAAGAGGCCGAGCGCGTGGGCATGTATTATGTGAACGCCCGCTGGTTGGGCGGCATGCTCACCAACTTCAAGACCATGCGCGGCCGTGTGGACCGTCTCAACCAGCTCAAGAAGATGCAGGAGGACGGCACCTTCGACATGCTGCCCAAGAAGGAAGTCATCAAGCATCTGGGCGAGATCGCCAAGCTGGAGAAGTACCTGGGCGGCGTGGTGGAGATGAAGAAGCTCCCCGGCGCGCTGTTCGTGGTGGACCCCCGCAAGGAGCGCAACGCCATTAACGAGGCCCGCAAGCTGCACATCCCCATCGTGGCCATCGTGGACACCAACTGCGATCCCGACGAGATCGACTATGTCATTCCCGGCAACGACGACGCCATCCGCGCCATCAAGCTGATCTCCTCCGTCATGGCCAACGCCATCCAGGAGGGCAAGCAGGGCCAGGACGCCGCCGCGGAGCCCGCCGCTCCCGCCGCTGAGTAACAACGGATTTTGTATGCATTCAGGAAGCGCCCGCCCGCGCGGGCGGGCGCTCCTTTTATCTACGAACGAAATTTGGAGGTATGTGATCATGGCAATCACTGCGAAAGACGTACAGACCCTGCGCGAAATGACCGGCGTGGGTATGATGGACTGCAAAAAGGCCCTCACCGAGGCCGAGGGCAATATGGACAAGGCGGTTGAGCTTCTGCGGGAGAAGGGCCTGGCCGCTTCTCAGAAGAAGGCCGGGCGCATCGCCGCCGAGGGCATGGCTTACGCCGGCGTCATCGACGGCGTGGGCGTGGTGGTCGAGGTCAACGCCGAGACCGACTTCGTGGGCAAGAACGAGAAGTTCGTGGACTTCGTTAAGGGCGTGGCCGCCGTCGTGGCCAAGGAGAAGCCCGCCGATCTGGACGCCCTGATGGCCGCTCCCTATGGGAATGGCCGTACCGTCCAGGAGGAGCAGCAGGAGATGGTCCTGGTCATCGGCGAGAACATCAAGGTCCGCCGGTTTGCGTTCTTCACCGAGGGCGTTTCCGTCCCCTATATCCACGCCGGCGGCAAGATCGGCGTGCTGGTGAACCTGGAGACCAGCCTCTCCGCCGAGCAGGTCAACGAGGTGGGCAAGGACATGGCCATGCAGATCGCCGCCCTGAACCCCCGCTTCCTGGACAAGAGCCAGGTGAGCCAGGATGTTCTGGACGAGGAGAAGAAGATCATGCTGGTCCAGATGGAGAACGACCCCAAGATGGCCGCCAAGCCGGAGAAGGTCAAGGAAGGCATCGTGCAGGGCAAGCTGGGCAAGTTCTATAAGGAGAACTGCCTGCTCCAGCAGGAGTTCGTGAAGGACAACTCCATGAGCGTGGAGCAGTATGCCGCGAAGGTCGCCAAGGAGCTGGGCGGCACGATCAAGCTGAAGGACGCGGTCCGCTTCGAGAAGGGCGAGGGCATCGAGAAGAAGCAGGAGAACTTCGCCGAGGAGATCGCCAAGCAGCTGGGCAAGTAAATCGCAGAGGGCTTTCGAGTGCCGGACACAGGCGTGTCCGGCACTTTTCCGTGCTCCGCGTTCTTTGGCCGCTGCGGGGCAGTCCGGGGATCCGGCAAGAGGGCGGCGCGTCCCGGCCGGCGGAAGCGAAGCTTCCCGGCGGTTTTTTACGGGGAAAGGATTGCGAACAAATTGTAAAAACTTTAGCCTAGCCTCTATGCAAAAGTGGAAAACTATATTAAAATAGGGAGGATCAAAATACCATGCAGAAGGGGTTGGAACTATGAGCGAACCGCAGTACAGGCGGGTGCTTCTGAAGGTCAGCGGCGAGGCTCTGGCAGGGGAGGCAAGCCGCGGGCTGGATTTCGACGTGATCGGCAGCGTATGCGACGTGATCAAAAAGTGTGTGGATCTGGGCGTCCAGGTGGGCGTTGTGGTCGGCGGCGGTAATTTCTGGCGTGGCCTGAAGGACGGCGGCGACCGGATGGAGCGTACCAGGGCCGACCATATGGGCATGCTGGCTACCACCATCAACGCACTGGCCGTAGCGGACGTGCTGGAGCAGAAGGGCGTGGATGTGCGCGTGCAGACCGCCATCGAAATGCGCTCCATCGCAGAGCCCTACATCCGCTCCAAGGCGATCCGGCATATGGAGAAGGGCCGCGTGGTCATCTTTGGCTGCGGCACGGGCAACCCCTTCTTTTCCACCGATACTGCGGCTGTGCTGCGGGCGGCTGAGATCGACGCCGACGCCATCCTGCTGGCCAAGAACATCGACGGCGTGTACAGCGCCGACCCCCGGAAGGACCCCAGCGCGGTCAAATACGATACTATCACCTACGACGACGTGCTGGCCAAGCATCTGGAGGTGATGGACTCCACCGCCACGTCCCTGTCCATGGACAATAAGATCCCAGTGATCCTCTTTGCCCTGAAGGACCCTGAGAACATTCTGCGGGTGGTCCTGGGTGAAAAAATAGGAACGATTGTCAAGGAGGAACCGTGAGATGAAGGAAGTCAATCAGGAATTCGACGCAAAGATGCAGAAGACCATCGAGGTGGTCATGGGCGATTTCGCCAGCGTCCGGGCCGGGCGGGCCAACGCCGCCGTGCTGGATAAGATCACCGTGGACTATTACGGCACCGCCACCCCGATCAATCAGGTGGCGGCCATCTCCTCGCCCGATCCCCGCAGCCTGATGATCCAGCCCTGGGACGCAAGCCTGCTCAAGGCCATTGAAAAGGCCATCCAGTCCTCCGATCTGGGCATCAATCCCCAGAACGACGGCCGCGTTATCCGCCTGGCCTTCCCCCAGCTCACGGAGGAGCGCCGCAAGGAACTGACCAAACAGGTCAAAAAGTACGGCGAAAACGGGAAAGTGGCCATCCGCAACATCCGGCGGGACGCCATGGACAAGTTCAAGGCCATGGAGAAGAAGTCTGAGATCACCGAGGATGACCGCAAGGAGTTCGAAAAAGAGCTTCAGGACCTGACTGAGAAGCGCTGCAAGCAGATCGACGAGCTGACGGCGAAGAAGGAAACGGAGCTCATGGCGGTGTGAGCCCTTCCGGGCGCCGCAGGCGCGGCCGCGGCGCGTCTGCCGCCGCCTTTGGGAGACGGCCGTGCCTTAAGGTCCGGCGGGAAACGGTAAAGGATCGGCACGCTGCGGCGTGTTTTGGGGGCCTTCGCCCCCGTTGCCCCCGGGATCGGGGGCTGTGCGGGGCACGGCGGTGTCCCGCACACTATTATTGGACCGGGTAGGATGGAATATGGCATTTTTAAAACCAAAGCAGGCCCCTGTGCCTCAGGTGGATTTTGAGCGCCTGCCCCGGCATGTGGCCATCATAATGGACGGCAACGGGCGCTGGGCGAAAAAGCGCGGCCTGCCCCGTACGGCGGGTCACGCGGCCGGGGCGGAGACCTTCCGTACGATCGCCACCTACTGCAAGGACATCGGCCTGGAGTATCTGACGGTGTACGCCTTTTCAACCGAAAACTGGAAACGCCCCGCGGAGGAGGTCTCCGCCATCATGGGCCTGCTGAAGAAGTACCTGCTGGAGGCCATCGGCCGCATGGAGCGGGACCGGGTGAAGATGAAATTTTTCGGGGACCTGACGCCGCTGCCCCGGGAACTGCGGGAGCTGTGCGAGCGCACGGAGGAGATCGCAAAGCACTACGACGGCGTGCAGGTGAACATCTGTCTCAACTATGGCGGCCGGGACGAGATCATTCGGGCGTGTAAGGCGTTTGCCGCCGCCTGCGCCGCGGGGGAGACCGCTCCGGGCTTTCTGGACGAGGCGGCCTTTGGACAGTATCTGTTCTCCGCCGGGGTGCCCGATCCCGATCTGATCATCCGGCCCAGCGGGGAAGTACGTATTTCCAACTTCCTGCTCTGGCAGTCCGCCTATGCGGAATTCTATTTTACCGACGTGCTGTGGCCCGACTTTTCCAAAGACGAGCTGCATCGGGCGTTGGCGGCTTATCAGAGCCGCTCCCGCCGTTTTGGAGGTGTTTGAGTGGGGAAACGTGTCCTGGTGGCGGTGATCTTTATCCCGCTGCTGCTGGCGGCGATCTATGGGATATCCCCGGTCTGGCCCATCATCCTGCCGATCATCATCGCCGCCCTCTCCATGATCGCGGTGCATGAGGCCCTGTGGTCCACCAGCTTTTTGAAGCATCCCCGCATTTCCGGCTACTCCATTTTGCTGGCGGGCCTGATCCCCTTCTGGGTCTACTACGACGGCCGTCCGCTGCCCGCCCTGTGCGGATTGTTCGTCTACGTGCTGCTGCTGTTCTGTGAGGCCATCGCCAGCCGCAAGCGCATCACGCTGGAAAAGATGGGCGGGGCGTTTTTCCTGTCGGTCTTCATCCCCTTTTTCCTGTCCTCCTTCCTGCGCATCCGCCTGATGGGCAATTGGGAGGCGCTGGTGGTGCTGCCTTTTATCGTGGCCTTTATCAGCGACGCGTTCGCCCTGTTTGCCGGCATGGCGTTCGGCAGGCATAAGCTGGCGCCGGAGCTCTCGCCCAAAAAGACGGTGGAGGGCGCTGTGGGCGGCTTTGCTGGGGCGGTGGTGTGCAGCGTGCTCTACGGCGCGCTGCTCCAGTTCGCTTTCCGCTGGCAGGTAAGTTATGCCGCCCTGGCCCTCTACGGCGCGCTGGGCAGCGTGGTCTCCCAGCTGGGGGACCTGTCCTTCTCCTATATCAAGCGGGAATACGGCATCAAGGACTTCGGCAACATTTTCCCGGGGCATGGCGGTGTGCTGGACCGCTTCGACAGCGTGATTTTCTGCGCCCCGCTGATCGAGCTTCTGATCCGCATCCTGCCCGCCGTGGGGGTGGGCGCATGAGCAGAAGGATCGCGCTGCTGGGTTCTACCGGTTCCATCGGGCGGCAGTCACTGGAGGTGATTGCCGCCTGTGGCATGACTGTGGCCGCGCTGACGGCCAACCGGGATGTGGAGCGGCTGGAGGCGCAGTGCCGGGCCTTTGCTCCGGAGCTTGCCGTGCTGATGGATGAGACGGCCGCCGCCGACCTGCGCGTCCGGCTGGCGGATACGCAGGTGCGGGTGGCCTCCGGCATGGAGGGGCTGCTGGAAGCGGCGTCCCTGGAGGGGGCCGATACCGTACTGACCGCCGTAGTGGGTATGGTGGGTCTGCGCCCTACGCTGGCCGCCGTCCGCGCGGGCAAGCGCGTCGCCCTGGCCAATAAGGAGACCCTGGTATGCGCCGGGGAACTGGTGCTGGACGAGGCGCAGCGCTGCGGCGCCCGGCTCGTTCCCGTGGATTCGGAGCATTCCGCCATTTTTCAGTGCCTTCAGGGCTGCCGGGACCGGGGAGAGGTGAAGCGCCTGATCCTCACCGCCTCCGGCGGGCCCTTCTTCGGCTGGGACCGGACGCGCGTGTCCCGCGCCACCCGGGAGCAGGCGCTCAAGCACCCCAACTGGTCCATGGGGGCCAAGATCACCATTGATTCGGCCACCCTCATGAACAAGGGCCTGGAGTTCATCGAGGCCATGCGGCTGTATTGCATGCCGCCGGAAAAAATCTCCATTGTGATCCATCGGGAGAGTATAGTCCACTCCCTGGTGGAATACTGTGATAATGCGGTGCTGGCTCAGCTGGGCGCGCCCGACATGCGCCTGCCGATCCAGTACGCCCTTACGTGGCCGGAGCGGACGGCGGCGGCGGCAAAGCCGCTGGACCTGCTGTCCTGCCCGCCGCTGACCTTCTGCGCACCGGATTACGAGGCGTTTCCCTGCCTGCGCCTGGCGTTGGAAGCCGCCCGTACCGGCGGTACGGCCACGGCGGCGCTCAACGGAGCCAACGAGGCGGCGGTGGGGCTGTTTTTGGCCGGACGCTGCTCCTTCGGCGGGATTGGGGAACGGGTGGAGCGTGCGCTGCGTGGGGTGCCGGCGGTCCAGGCGCCTACGCTGGAGGATATTCTGGAGGCCGACGCCGCGGCCCGCGCCATCGCGATTTCGTAGCGCCCGGGTGCGGCGGGGCCACCGTCTGCTGCTGCGCCGCTTTCCTCCGGCCGGTCCAAACCGCTTTTTAGCCCATCCGGGGCCTTAGGGCCACGGCGGCCCCGGATGCATCCGCCCAATGAATAAGGAGCGTTCTATGACCATCGTTTATATCCTCATCGCCGTCCTGATGTTCGGCCTGCTCATCGCCATCCATGAATTCGGCCACTTTATTGCCGCCAAGGCGCTGGGAGTCCGGGTCAACGAGTTCGCCATCGGCATGGGGCCGCAGCTGTTTTCCCGCCGGAGCGGGGAGACGTCCTATTCCCTCCGGGCCTTTCCCATCGGCGGCTTCTGCGCCATGGAGGGGGAGGGGGAGGACTCCGACGACCCCAGGGCCTTTGGGAACAAGCCCGCCTGGAAGCGGTTTTTCATCCTGGTGGCCGGGGCCTTCTTCAATTTTGCGGCCGGGGTGGTTCTGATCCTGGCCCTCTTTTCCCAGGTGGAGGGGTTCGTGGCCCCGGTGGTCACCGGCTATATGCCCGGCGCGGAGGACCTTCAGCAGACCGGCCTGCTGCCCGGCGACCGGCTGTACCGGGTGGACGGCCACCGCATCTATTTTAATGCCGACGCGCTGCTCTATCTGGACCGGGCGGGCGACACTGTGGACCTGGAGGTGATCCGGGACGGCGCGCGCGTGACGCTGAACGGCGTAAGCATGCCGGTGCGCACCCTGACGGATGCGAACGGCCAGCAAGTCCAGAAGCGGGGCGTCTATATCGGACAGGTGGAGGAGGCCACGCTGGGCCTCAAGCTGAAGAACGCCTGGTATCAGTCGGTGAGCTATGTGCGTATGGTGTGGATGAGCCTGGGCGATCTGATCACCGGCGCGGTGGGGGTGCGGGATATGTCGGGCCCCATCGGGATTGTCAACGCCATGGGGGAGATGGGCGCCCAATCGGAGAGCGCGGGCGAGGCCGTCCGGAATATCCTGAATTTTGTGGCCTTCATCGCCATCAATTTGGCGGTGATGAACCTGCTGCCCATCCCGGCCCTGGACGGCGGACAGATTTTGTTCCTGGTGGTGGACGGCGTGTGGCACCGGCTCACCCGGCGGCGCATCAATCAAAAATATCTGGGCTATATCAATATGGCGGGGTTCTGCTGCCTCATCGGATTGATGGTGGTGGTGGCAGTGAGCGACGTCGTCAAGCTCTTCTGAGGGGGACGGGACAGTGACAAAACAGATTTTGGTCGGCGGCGTTCCTGTGGGCGGCGGCGCCCCGGTGAGCATCCAGTCCATGACCAACACCCGCACCGACGACGTGGCGGCCACCGTGGAGCAGATCCGGCGCCTGGAGGCGGCGGGCTGCCAGATCGTCCGGGTGGCGGTGCCCGACCGGGCCGCCGCACGGGCCGTGGGCGCCATTCGGGAGCGCATTTCCATCCCGCTGGTGGTGGATATCCACTTCGACTACCGGCTGGCCCTGGAATGCATTGCGGCGGGGTGCGACAAGGTGCGCATCAACCCCGGCAACATCGGCGGAGAAGACCGGGTGAAAGCGGTGGCCCAAGCCTGCCGGCGGCGCGGCATCCCCATCCGCATCGGAGTCAACGGCGGCTCGCTGGAAAAGCCCATCCTGGCGAAATACGGCGGAGTGACCGCCGAAGCGCTGGTGGAGTCCGCCTTCGGCCACATTGCCCTGCTGGAGCGGTACGACTTTACCGATATCTGCGTGTCCCTCAAGTCCTCCAGCGTACCGGTCACCATGGCGGCCTACCGCCGGATGGCGGAGGAAAGCGATTATCCCCTGCACCTCGGCGTGACCGAGACGGGCACCCTGCGTATGGGTACGCTTAAATCGGCCGTGGGGATCGGGGGCCTGCTGGCCCTTGGCGTCGGAGATACGCTCCGGGTGTCCCTCTCTGCCGACCCGGTGGAGGAGGTTCGCGCGGCAAAGGATATCTTGAAGGCAGTGGGCCTGGGGCGGGGGGAGCCCGATCTGATCGCCTGTCCCACCTGCGGGCGCACCCGCATCGACCTGATCGGCCTGGCCGGCCAGGTGGAGGAGCGGCTGAAGGGGGTCCATAAGCCCATCACCGTGGCGGTGATGGGGTGCGTGGTCAACGGTCCCGGCGAGGCGTCCGCCGCCGATGTGGGCATCGCCGGCGGAGACGGCGAGGGCCTTTTGTTCCGTAAGGGCGAGATCGTGAAAAAGGTTCCCCAGCAGGCGCTGGTGGACGAGCTGTTTTTGCTGATCGATACGCTGTGATGCGCGTGCCGGCCGGAGTACCGGCGAAAGGACGGCCCTGCCGTCGTTTGCCGTTCCGCCGCCGCCGGCCTGCCCGCATGTACCACCTGCAGGGGCGGCCCGGGGCCGCCCGGACTGGAGTTTAGGAGAGAATTGGAACCATGCCGGAAGCACAGAAGATACCGTTTCTAACATTGTTTTCCGCCTGGAAGCCGGGCGGCGAGCTGGCCGGGATCGCGGAGGGGCTCATGGTGACCCGCGCCGTCGTCGACAAGGCCGCCCGTTCCATCCGCGCGGAGGTGGAGTGCGCCCGTGCGCCGGAAGCGCCGGTAAAAGCCATGCTGGAGCGCAGCCTGGCCCTGGCCTACCGGGTGGAGCGAGTGGAGCTGGACCTGACGGAGGGGAGCGCGGCGCCGCCCCTGCCGGCTTCAGAGCGGGAGCAGGCGGCCGCGCCGCCGCCCGCCGCCGTTGTCACGGCCGACGACCCCTTCGCCCGTACCGAGGCGATCCGGCGGGAGGCCCTGAAAAAGCTCAAGCTGGCCAGGCCGAAGGAGCATGCCCCCAAATCCGCAGGGGGGAAAAAGCAGCTGATCTACGGCCAGCATGCCATCAAGAAGGAGCCCATCCCCATGGGCTCCCTGGAGCTGGATATGGGGACGGTGGTGGTCAAGGGCGACGTCTTCGCCGTGGACCACCGGGAGCTGAAAAAGCGGGGGGCCTGGGTCGTCTGCTTCGATGTGACCGACTATACCGGCTCGGTGCGGGTGTCCAAGTTTTTTCCCGGCGACGAGGGAAAGGCCATCGTGGACGGGGTAAAAAAGGGCCAGCATCTGTACCTCCAGGGCAAGCTGAACATCGACCGCTTTACCGGCGACATGGTGCTGGAGCCGTATGCCATCATGGAGGGACAGAAAGCGCAGAAGACCGACGACGCACCGGAAAAGCGGGTGGAACTGCACCTGCATACCACCATGTCCTCTATGGACGCCCTGACCCAGGTCAGTCCCAAGGCCGGGCCGGACAAAAACGTGGTGAAACGGGCGGAGGCCTGGGGGCACCGGGCCATTGCCATCACGGATCACGGCGTGGCCCAGGCGTTCCCGGACGCCTGGCACTCCGCCAAAAAGATCAAGGTCCTCTACGGTGTGGAGGCCTATTACATCAATGATGTGGACGACCGGGTGGTGGTCCACGGGGAAGGGGAGCAGGATTTTACCGGCGAGATCGTCTGCTTCGATATCGAGACCACCGGATTGGACAAGCGGACCGACGCGATTACCGAGATCGGCGCGGTGGTGCTGCGGGACGGCCGGGTGACCGAGCAGTTTTCCACGTTTGCCGACCCGGGCCGCCCCCTTTCCCGGGAAATCAGCGAGCTGACCGGCATCACCGACGCGATGCTGGAGGGCGCCCCCTCCCAGGCGGAGGCCATCGGGGCCTTCCTGGACTTCGCGGCCGGCCGGCCGCTGGCCGCCCATAACGCGGAATTCGACCTTGGCTTTATCGCCGAGGGCTGCCGCAGAATGGGCCGCCCTTTTGCGCCGACCTCCATTGATACGCTGATCCTGGCCCAGAATCTGCTGCCCGAGCTGGGCAAATACAAGCTGGATCTTGTGGCGGGCCACCTGAACCTGCCTGCCTTCAACCACCACCGTGCCTACGACGACGCGGCCACAGTGGGCTACATGCTGGTCCCGTTTTTTAAGATGCTGGAGGACAGAGGCGTACATACCCTCCGGCAGATCAACCCCGCCATGACCCAGCTGCGGGGGGGCGGCAAGGCCCGCCGCCAGCCCAAGCACCTGATCGTGCTGGCCAAGAACCAGCTGGGCCTGCGCAACCTGTACCGGCTCATCTCCGACGCCCACCTGGAGCATTTCAAGCGCTATCCCATCATGCCCAAGAGCGCGATCAATCAGTTCCGGGAGGGGCTGATTTTGGGCTCTGCCTGTGAAGCGGGAGAGCTTTACGAGGCGGTCGTCAAGCGCAAGGACTTCGACGAGCTCAAGCGCATCGCCTCCTGGTACGACTTTCTGGAGATCCAGCCGGTGTGCAACAACGCCTTTATGCTGCGCAAGGGCATTGTGAAGAGCGAGGAGGAGATCCGGGACTTCAACCGTACCATCGTGGCGCTGGGGCGCGCCCTGGACAAGCCGGTATGCGCCACCGGAGACGTGCATTTTTTGGACCCGGAGGACGAGATCTACCGCCATGTGCTGCTGGCCTCCAAGGGCTTTGAGGATGCGGATTCCAGCCTGCCCATTTACTTCAAGACCACCACGGAGATGCTGGAGGAGTTCTCCTACCTGGGGAAGGAGGAGGCCTACAACGTGGTGGTGCGCAACACCAACCTGGTGGCCGACTGGTGCGAGGACGTGGTGCCCCTGCCCAAGGGCCTGTTCGCCCCCAAGATCGAGAACTCCGCAGAGGAGCTGACCCGGCTGGTCTGGGAGAAAGCGAAAGCCCTTTACGGAGAGCAGCCGCCTCAGATCGTGGTGGACCGGATCAACGCCGAGCTGGGGGATATCATCAAGTGTAAATACGACGTGATCTACATGTCCGCGCAGAAGCTGGTGCAGGATTCTCTGGCTCACGGCTACCTGGTAGGCTCCCGGGGCTCAGTGGGTTCCTCCCTGGTGGCCTTCATGTCGGGCATCACGGAGGTCAATTCCCTGCCCCCCCATTACCGCTGTCCCAAGTGCAAGCACTCTGACTTCGAGAGCGCAAAGCAGCTGGGGGCGGGCTGCGGTGCGGATATGCCGGACGCCGCATGTCCCGTATGCGGCGCGCGGTATGAGAAGGACGGCTTCAATATCCCCTTTGAGACCTTTTTGGGCTTTGGCGGCGACAAGGTGCCCGATATCGACCTGAATTTCTCCGGCGAGTACCAGGCCAACGCCCACCGCTATACCTTTGAGCTCTTCGGGCAGACCCACGTGTTCCGGGCGGGCACCATCGGCACCGTGGCGGAAAAAACGGCCTTCGGCTATGTGAAGAAGTATATGGATGAGCGGGGCATGCACGCCACGCGGGCGGAAGAAAACCGCCTGGCCCAGGGCTGTACCGGCGTCAAGCGCACCACCGGCCAGCACCCCGGCGGCATGGTGGTCATCCCGCAGAACCGGGAGATCTACGATTTCTGCCCGGTGCAGCATCCGGCGGACGATACGGGCACCGATATCGTCACCACCCATTTTGAATATCACTCCATGGAGTCCAACCTTTTAAAGCTGGATATGCTGGGACACGACGACCCCACTATGATCCGCATGCTCCAGGATCTGACCGGGGTAGACCCGCAGAAGATCCCCCTGGACGACGCGGGGACCATGAGCATCTTCACCTCCTCCGAAGTGCTGGGCTTTGTGGACGACCCGGTTCTGGGCCCCACCGGCGCGGTGGCCATCCCGGAGTTCGGTACTTCCTTCGTCCGGGGCATGCTGGTGGATACCCAGCCCAGCGAATTCGATATCCTGGTCCGGCTGTCCGGCTTTTCCCATGGAACCGACGTGTGGCTGGGCAACGCCAAGGATCTGATCGTGGATCAGGGGATCCCGGTCGGCCAGGCCATCGGCTGCCGCGACGATATCATGCTCTTCTTGATCTCCTGCGGCATGCCGGAAAAGCGTTCCTTCAAGATCATGGAGGCGGTGCGGAAGGGCCGGGGCCTGCCCGACGGTGCGGAGGAGGAAATGATCGCCGCGGGGGTGCCGGAGTGGTACATCGGCTCCTGCAAGAAGATCAAATATCTCTTCCCCAAAGCCCATGCGGTGGCCTACGTGATGATGGCGTTCCGCATTGCCTGGTTCAAGGTCCATGAACCGCTGGCCTTCTACGCCGCCTATTTCTCCATCCGGGCCAAGGCCTTCGACGCCACCTGCATGTGTTGGGGGATGGACGCCTGCAAGGCGAAGATGAGAGAGATCAAGAGCAAGGAGAACCCCTCGGCGGTGGAGGAGGATATGCTGGTCACGCTGGAGGTGGTCTACGAGTTTTACCTCCGGGGCTTTCACTTCGAGCATGTGGACCTCTACCGCTCCCACGCGCTCAATTTCCTGATGGACCGGGAAAAGAAGAGCCTGCTTCCGCCCTTTACTTCGATTCCGGGTTTGGGCGAGACGGCGGCCTGGTCCATCATGGAACAGCGGGAGGGCAAGCAGTTTATTTCCATCGAGGAGTTCTCCGCCGCGTGTCCCAAGGTGTCCAAGACCCATATCGAACAGCTCAAGGCCGCCGGCGCTCTGGACGGCATGCCGGATACCAGCCAGATTACGCTGTTTTGACGGGCGGCATGCCGTCCTTCGCCGCGCCGGCGGCGTCCAAGGGTTTTGCACGGCAAAACCTTGCTGTGGGGCGGATCCATTCCGCCCCACAGGTGAACGAAACCGGGCCCCCCGGAAAGCCGTTGGCTTTCCGGGGCCATGCCGGATACCAGCCAGATTACGCTGTTTTGACGGGCGGCATGCCGTCCTTCGCCGCGCCGGCGGCGTCCAAGGGTTTTGCACGGCAAAACCCTGCTGTGGGGCGGATTCCGCTCGCCCGGCAGGGGAAGGAAAACAGGTCCCCGCAAACGCCGGAGGCGTTTGCGGGCCATACCGGATGTCGGACGGGCTTGCCGGGGACGGCGAAATGTGCCATGCTGCCGGAAAGCGTCAGCGGGACGGCGGCAAGGCGGCGCTCCTGCGCCGGAGGGACGGAAGTTTATTCGGCCTTGCCGCAAAAGGACGGCAATCGCTTGACAAGCGGCAGGAAATATAGTATATTAGCGTGGTAACGCGTTAAAGTAAAAGGGGAGATGCCCTGTGAAGTATACCATCAATACCCCCGAAGGGACCCGGGACCGGCTGTTTGCCGAGTGCAGGGACCGGCGGCGGGTGCAAAATGCCCTGACCGCCCTCTTTCGCCGCCGGAGCTATGCGGAGGTCTCCACCCCCGAGGTGGAGTTTTATGACCTGTTCCTCCAGTCGGGCAATCCCATGCCCCAGGAGGCTATGCTGAAGATCGTCGACCGCAGCGGCAGGATACTGGTGATGCGGCCGGATTGCACCACGCCCATCGCGCGGGTGGCGGCCACCAAGCTGAAGACCCTGCCCTTGCCCCAGCGGCTTTATTACGATGAAACGGTCTTCCGCTCCGGGGCGGAGCACCGGGGCAGCAGCGGAGAGATCGCCCAGTGCGGCGTGGAGCTGATCGGCGCCGCCGGCGCCAAGGCAGACCTGGAGGTCGTGGCCCTGGCGGTAGACGCCCTGCGCTCCTGCGGGCTGGAGCGCTTTCACATTGAGCTGGGCCATGCCGGATTTTTCAAATCCCTGGCCGCCGGTATGGAGATGGATGGGGAGACCGTGGAAAAAATGCGCGCGCTCATTGAGGGAAAGAATTTTGCCGCATTGGGAGACCTGCTGGAGCCCTATGCCGACCGGAGCGCCTGTGCCGCGCTGGCGAGGCTTTCCCGCCTGTTCGGCGGGGTGGAGGTGCTGGAGGAAGCGCAGCGTCTCGCGGGGAAAAACGAGGCGCTGACCTACCTGCACGACCTGTACCGGGAACTGGAAGCCGCCGGATACGGAGACTTCCTCCGCTTTGACCTGGGTCTGGTCCACCAGATCGACTATTATACCGGCGTGGTCTTCCGGGGCTATGTGGAGGGGGCGGGGGACGCCGTTCTCTCCGGCGGCCGGTACGACGGCCTGGTGGCCGCCTTTGGACGCAACGCGCCTGCCACCGGATTTGCCATCGACGTGGACGCGGTGGCAGGCTGCCTGAGCGCGGGGGAGCCGCCCCGGCTGGGGGTATTGGTCCACTTTGCGCCGGGCCAGCTCGCCCGGGCGCTGACGGCGGTGGACGGCCGGGCGGGGGGGACCTGCGAGCTCTCCCCCTGCGAAACGCTGGAGGCCACGCTGGCCCTGGCCAGGGAGAAGGGGGCCGCCCGTGTGCTGGTGCTGGAGCAGCAAGGGGAGAGGCTGGTGGATGTGCCATGACCATGAACACAAACCGTCTGCGCCTGGCGCTGACGAAAGGGCGCCTGCAGGACAAAAGCGTGGAGCTCTTCGAGGCCATGGGCCTGGACGGTTCCCCCATTCGAAATCCCGGACGCCGGCTGATCCATTCCATCCCCAACTATCCGCTGGACGCGGTGCTGGCCAAGGCCCCCGATGTGATCACCTACGTGGAACACGGCGTATGCGACCTGGGTATCGTGGGCAAGGACACCATCCTGGAGCAGGGCAAGTCCTTTTACGAGGTGCTGGACCTGGGCTTTGGCCGCTGCCGCTTTGCCCTGGCGGTGAAGGAGGGGAGCGACTTCTACGGTACTTACAAGACCCGGCGGATCGCCAGCAAATATCCCAATGTGGCCCGCGCCTTCTTCGAGAAGAAGGGCATGGACGTGGATATCATCAAGATCGAGGGCAGTGTGGAGCTGGCCCCCATTCTGGATTTGGCGGATGCTATCGTGGATATCGTGGAGACCGGGGCCACGCTGCGGGAAAACGGGCTGACCCCCATCGAGGACGTGGCGCAGGTGAGCGCCCGCCTGATCGTAAACACGGCCAGCATGAAGCTGTATCAGACGGAAATCGAGGATTTTATTGCCCGTTGTGAGGCGGAATTGGAGAAGCGGAAATGATTCAGATCGTAACGGCGGACGGCAGGGCGGAGCAGCAGGTCATCTCCGCCATGCGCGCCCGGCAGGCGCAGGCCAATGCGGCCATCGAGGCGGCTGTCGCTGAGATTTTTAATACGGTAAAGGAAAACGGGTTTTCAGCCGTGCGGGACTACTCCCTGTGCTTTGACCACGCCGAGCCGCGGGAGATCCGCCGGGAGGAGCTGGACGCGGCCTATGCCGCCTGCCCCGGGGCGCTGATCGCGGCCCTGGAGCACGCCGCGGCCAACATCCGGGACTACAACGAAAAGCTGCTCTCCCACACGCTGGAGTGGAGCTCTCCCGACGGCGGCGTGGTCGGCCGCATCGTACGGGGGCTGAAGCGGGTGGGCGTCTATGTGCCCGGCGGGACGGCGGCCTATCCCTCCTCCGTGCTGATGAACGCAGTGCCCGCCAAGGTGGCCGGGGTGGAGGAAATCGTGATGGTCACCCCGCCTACGGGGAATCTGAACCACGCCGTGCTGGCCGCGGCAAAGATCGCCGGGGTGGACCGGGTGATCGCCGTGGGCGGCGCCCAGGCGGTGGCGGCGCTCACCTATGGCGCGGGCTTTATTCCCCGGGTGGATAAGCTGGTGGGACCGGGCAACGCCTATGTGGCCGCCGCCAAGCGTATGGCCTACGGCACGCTGGACATCGACATGGTGGCCGGCCCCTCGGAGGTGCTGGTCATCGCGGACGAGACCGCCCGGCCCAAGGATGTGGCCGCCGACCTGCTGAGCCAGGCGGAGCACGACAAGCTGGCCTCCGCCGTGCTGCTGACCACCAGCGCCGCGTTGGCACAGGCGGTGGACGCCGAGCTCGTCCGGCAGACCGGGTACCTCAGCCGCTCTGAGATCATGGAGTGCGCCCTGCGGGACTTCGGCTGCGCCATCGTGTGCCGGGACCTGGAACAGGCCGCGCAGCTGGCCAATGAGATCGCCCCGGAGCACCTGGAGATCATGACTGCGGACCCGCGCGCCCTGCTGCCCGCCATCCGCAACGCGGGAGCGGTCTTTCTGGGGGCCTGGTCGCCGGAGCCTCTGGGGGACTACCTGGCGGGCCCTGACCACGTGCTTCCCACCTCGGGGACGGCGCGGTTCTTCTCGCCGTTGAGTGTGGACAGCTTCCTCAAGACCATGAGCGTCATCCAATATGACCGCGCCAGCCTCGCCCCCATCGCCGGGCAGATCGTCACCCTGGCGGAGAGCGAACACCTGACGGCCCACGCCAACTCCATCCGGGTACGCTTTGAATAAAACTGTGGAACGAGGAGGAATTTCCGTGAAAGTGCCTGTGTACCGGGCGGGAGAGGCCCCCAGCCGGGCCTATTCCATTGAACGCAAGACCAAAGAGACCCAGATCGCCGTGAACCTCTGCCTGGACGGGGGCGAGGTGCGGGTATCCACCGGCATCGGCTTTTTTGATCATATGCTCACCGCCCTGGCCTTCTACGCCGGCTTCGGCCTGGAGCTGGAGGCCGCGGGGGACCTGGAGGTGGACGGCCACCACACGGTGGAGGACACCGGCATCGTCCTGGGCCAGGCTTTGAACCATGCCCTTGGGGACCGGAAGGGCATCCGCCGGTTCGCCTCCGCCTGCATCCCCATGGACGAGGCCCTGTGCTTCGCGGCCCTGGACTTTTCCAACCGGCCGTTTCTGGTCTTTGATGCGCAGATGCCCCAGTCCAGGATGGGCGATTATGAGTCCTGCCTCACCGAGGAGTTCATGCGGGCCTTCGCGTTCAACAGCGGCTTGACCTTACATATGAAGTGCCGCTACGGCTCCAACGCCCACCACATCACCGAGGCCCTGTTCAAGGCCCTGGGGGTGGCGATAAAGGAGGCCGTCACGGTCACCGGCACCGGCGTCACCTCCACCAAGGGAGTCCTGTGATGGCGGCGGAGAACGGGACGCTGCGGGCCTTCCGCGCCCTGGTGAGGATCCCCGATCTGACCCGGCGGCTGCGGCCCTGGGGTCTGGTGGGACATATGCCCGCCCGCAGGGATCACCGGGAAAGGGGCTGGGCCTGGGCCTGTCTGGCCGCGGCCGGGGGGCTGGCCCGGAAGGCAAATTGCGCCGAGATCATGCCGCTGACCGGCGCCAAAGAGACGGACGCCCGCGCCTTTTATGAGAGGGCGGGCCATGACCGCCGGGAAAAGACGGTCCTTCTTCAGCAACTGGAAGGAGGCATACAGGCATGAGCTATACCGCTATCGTGGATTACGGCGTGGGCAACCTGAAAAGCGTTACCAACGCCATGCGCTACCTCGGCTTGGATACCTGCATCACCGGCGATGAGGCTGTGCTGGAGCGCGCCGACGCCATCATTCTGCCGGGTGTGGGCGCGTTTCCCGACGCGGCGGAACGCCTGCGCGGACCGGGCCTGGACCGGGTACTGGTCCGTCAGGCGGCGAAAAAGCCCATTTTGGGCATCTGTCTGGGCATGCAGCTTTTGTTCGACGTGGGGGAAGAGGTACGGGAATGCGGCGGCCTTGGTCTGGTCCATGGAAGCGTCCGGCGGATCAAGACGGACCGAAAGCTGCCCCATATCGGCTGGAACAGCCTGAGCCTCCAGAATCACTCTCCGCTGTTCCGGGGACTGGAGGAGGGCGCCTGGGTCTATTTCGTCCACAGTTTTTGCGGCGTGGCCGAGCATGAGACCGACGTGATCGCCCGGACGGAGTACGGCCCCTCGCTTGTGGCGGCGGTGAGCCACGGCAATGTGTACGGCTGCCAGTTCCACCCGGAGAAAAGCGGGGAGGCGGGACTGCAGATTTTGCGGAATTTCGGAGGGTTGAACCGATGATCGTTTTACCGGCCATTGATTTGCAAGACGGTAAGGTCGTGCGGCTTTACAAAGGAGATTTTGATACCGTACATCCGGTGGCGGAGGACCCGCAGCGCACCGCCGCGGCCTTTGCCGATGCGGGCGCCCGGTATCTCCACATGGTGGATCTGGACGGGGCCAGGAGCGGCGAGCGGAAAAACGGCGCGATTGTCCGTGCCGTGGCGGAGCGTTCCGGCCTGCGGGTAGAGCTGGGAGGCGGCATGCGCTCCATGGCCGACCTGGAGGCGGCCGACGCCATGGGGGTGTCCCGTATGGTCATCGGCTCTGCCGCCGTCCGCGATCCGGCTTTCGTCCGCGCCGCCGTGGAACGTTATGGAGCGCGGATCGCCGTTGGGATCGACGCCCTGGACGGCATCGTCAAGACCGCCGGATGGGTAGAGTCCTCCGGGCTGGATTATTTGGAATTCGCCCGGTCTATGGAAGGTATAGGCGTAAAGGTGATTATATTTACAGATATTGCCACAGATGGAATGTTGACGGGTCCCTCCTTTGACCGGTTGGCGGCGCTGCAGAAGGCGGTCTCCTGCGATCTGGTGGCCAGCGGCGGCGTGACGGAGCTGGACGATGTCAAGCGGCTGCGGGATATGGGCCTGTACGGGGCGATCATCGGCAAGGCTTATTATGCCGGGACCATCGATCTGGCGGCCGCGGTGGCGGCGGCCGGGGCACAGACATGAAAGGGACGCTTCCGGGCTTCGGCGGCGCGGAAAAGCCGGTCATGGCAGGGCGGCCGCGGCGCGGCCCTGTGCAGAGCGGCCGGTATCGGGAGGGACGGTTATGTTAGCAAAACGGATCATTCCCTGCCTGGACGTGCGGGACGGCCGGGTGGTGAAAGGGGTCAATTTCGTCCACATCCGGGACGCGGGCGATCCGGTAGCGCTGGCCCGGTACTATTCCGACCAGGGGGCGGATGAGATCGTCTTTCTGGATATCACCGCCACCAGCGATGCGCGGGACACGGTGGCCGACGTGGTGGAACGCACGGCGGAGCAGGTTTTCGTGCCGCTGACCGTGGGGGGCGGCATCCGCACCCTGGAGGGCTTCCGGCGGCTGCTGCGGGCGGGTGCGGATAAGATCAGCGTCAACTCCGCCGCGGTGGACGACCCCACGCTGATCGCCCGGGCCGCGGAGCGGTTCGGCTCTCAGTGCGTGGTGCTGGCCATCGACGCCAGAAGCCGTGGGGACGGCACGTACGAGGTGGTGGTCCACGGCGGGCGCAAGCCCACGGGGCTGGACGCCGTGGCGTGGGCCCGCCGGGGGCAGGAACTGGGCGCCGGGGAGATCCTGCTCACCTCCATGGACGCCGACGGGACCAAGGCGGGCTTCGACCTGGCCATGACGGCGGCGGTCACCCGCGCGGTGGGGATCCCGGTCATCGCCTCCGGCGGCTGCGGGAGCCTGGCGCATTTCGCCCAGGTCTTCGAGGAGACCGGCTGCGACGCGGCGCTGGCGGCCTCCCTGTTCCACTTCGGGGCATTGACCGTGCCCCAGGTGAAGGATTTTCTGCGGACCAGAAACATACCGGTGAGGTGAAGGAACATGGCGTTTGATCTGGACCAGCTCTTTGTGAAATCCGATCTGATCCCTGTGATCATCCAGGAGGCGGACACCGGCGAGGTGCTCATGCTGGGCTTTACCAACCGGGAGGCGGTGGAGCTGACCCTGAAGACCCATACCGCCTGGTTTTGGAGCCGCAGCCGCCGGGAGCTGTGGAACAAGGGGGGGACCTCCGGGCACTACCTGCACGTCAAACGGATGGCGACCGATTGTGATACGGATACCCTGCTCTATTTCTGCAAGCCGGACGGTCCCACCTGCCATACGGGCAGCCGCTCCTGCTTCTTCAACACGATTTGGGAGGAAACGATATGAACGACAGCGTACTGCAGGAGCTCTACCAGGTGGTCCTGGGCCGGAAGAGTACGCCCCGGGAGGGCTCATACACCTGCTATCTCTTTGACAAGGGCCTGGATAAGATCCTGAAAAAGGTGGGGGAGGAGTGCTCCGAGACTATCATCGCCGCGAAGAACGGCCGGCAGGAGGAGACGGTGGGGGAGATCTCCGACCTGATCTACCACCTGATGGTGATGATGGCCCAGCAGAACATCCCGCTGGAGGCGGTGCTGGAGGAACTCTCCCGGCGCAGTCAAAAAATCGGGAACCTGAAACAAATGAAGTCGGTAGACCGGGAGACCTGAAGACTGTATTCTGGATCGATACAGTTGATATAAACAGATGTATAGACGATTAAACAATTTAAAGGGGAAGCGGCGGCCGGGCCGAGCGCCTAAGCGTACGGAAAGGCGGTCGGTTCGGGCGCGTTGATCCGATTCGTGCGGGTTGGCATGACTTTTGCTGCTTTATGGAACCAGAAGACGCCGGACAGACCGGCGATGTTCCAGTATCAAAAGGAGTGATCGAAATGGCCAAGAAAGTACCCGCTAACAACGAAGATAAGAAGCGCAGCTACTACAAGTACTACCTGCAGGATTGTGCTGCCGGGGATCCGGAGCGCCACAAGCTGATCGACGCGGGCCCGGGAGATCCGGCCAACGCCCTGCACATCGATAACCGAAACGACCTGTTCCTGCCCGGCGACCTTCCCGGTGAGTTCGGCTGGTTCCAGATGAGCGACGGCACCGGCCTGATCGCCAACAAGACCTTTTTCCCCGGCGTGGACGGCGTCATGTTCGACTGGTGGTTTGCCTGGCATCCCATTCACCGTCTGCGTTACGCCTGCTGGGATAACGAGGATCACTACGACGTCTATCTGGACGATCCCGCCAAGGCGTTGGATCTGAGCAAGTCCATGCGGGAGCGCCACTGGGGCAGCATCCACAACATCTGGGAGGATATCGGGACCGGAAAGGCCGACCTGCTGCGCATCCACTTCCGCAAGCCCTCGGAGCTGGGCTATGACGAGTCCAAGGTGGATACCGAGGTGTGCAACGCTCTGGTGTGCGCCAACGTACAGGTCATCGGCGACGATACCATGCCCGACGTGCCGGTAGTCATGACCCATTTCCTGCGTCCCTGCGAGGGCGGCAGCATTTTGCGCTCCCGCTTCTGGTTCGGCTGGCAGATCATCGACGGCAAGGCCGTCAAGTGCATCCCCGACGGGGTTCAGATCCCCGCCCAGGCTATGGTCAACCTGCTGCACCACAACGTGAAGGAGTTTTCCAACCTGTCCCGCATCCTGCCCGCCCTCTACGCAGAGGAGAAGGATAACTGGCTGGACTGAGCCGATTACAGCTCCCGGGAGAGCCGGCGCCGGAGGGCGCCGGCTCTCTCTGCCGAAAAGGACCGTGCAGAATTCGCGCCTGCAGGCGTGTGGAGGCGCGCCGAATGCGGACAGGACGTGCGCGCAGGACTGAGAAGCGTGCGTACCCGAGGCGATACGTCACGGAAGAGACCGCGCTGCTCCGGCCGCTGCGACGCTTACGGAGCCAGTGAGAGGAACACCCCGTTCAGGCGATTGGGCAGGGCGGCCTCAATGCGGGGGTGGAGAGCCTGTGCCGTATCCATGAAATAGTCCGCCGCCGGAGTCGGGAGACCGAGCCCGGCGCACAGTCGGGCAGCTCCGTCCCGGAGGGCGGCGCGGGCCCGGTGGGGAGGGAGCGGCTCGAAGTATTCGCATAAACGGGTACGGCGCTGCGGTGTAATTTCCAGCTCCCTGGGGTCCTCCCCCAGCAGGGTCAGCCCCACGGCATTGGCGAGCACCGGCTCACAGAGGTTGACCAGCAGTCCGACGGGATCGGGGCAGCCGGCCGCCAGCAGGCGGCGGACCCGGGAGGGGGCAAAGGGACGCAGCAGGGCGTGCTCCATGCCCAGCCGATCCAGGTAAGCGAGGATATAGTCCACGCCCGGCAGCGCTTCCGGGACGGCACGGCAGAGCGGGTAGTCGATATCACAGGGGATGCAATGGGCGAAAAAGCGAAGATCATACCGCTGGAAAAAGGCGCCGATGCTGTCCAGCGTATCGGCCAGCGCGCGGTTTTTCAGATCCGGAGCAGAGTGGCGCACAGCCATCCAGAGGCGGCGCGCCTGCCGACACTTCTGCTCCAGTATGGCCTGTCCCTGCCGCAGGCCCGCTTCCAGATCGGCGTCTGCCAGCGGCTGGGACGCAGCCCCGCCCGCCTGAAACCAGACCTTCAGCGTATAGCACAGGGAGCAGAGCAATTCCCGTGCGGTGTCCTCCGGCAGGGAAGAACTGCCGCAGCCGGTGTAAAGCCCCGCCTGCCGCGCCAGAAGCGGCCAGAGTTTCTGGCGCAGCGCGGCCGCCTCTTCCGGAGAAAAGGCGCGCTCCGGCAGGCCGCCGCTCAAGGCGCCGGCTCCCACCGCGCCTCCCGGTCCGGAACGCACAGTTCCTCCGGCGTCAGGCCGGCCAGAGCGTCCAGCGCGCCTTGGGCCCTGCCGTCAAAGCACTGGGCCATGGCGGCGATGAGTTCATCGTCTGGGATACGGTCATGCGATTCCTGTTTGAAGTGGTAGAAGAGGGCCTGAAGCTGGGCCAGCGTGTCCGCGTAGTTTTCCTGGTCCAGATAGGGCGAGGCGCAAAAGGCGCGGACCAGCTGTTTCAGTACGCCGCCCCCGAACTCCACCCGACCGGTATCGCGGAGCGCGGAGCGGCGGCATTCCGCCAGCATGCGCATCTGGACGGGCGAGAGGGACAGCCCCCAGCCGGCCGTCAGAGCGTTGCACTCCGCCAGCTCGGCCAGAGCGGCCTGCATTTGGTCTGGCTGCGGGATCAGGGCAGAAAGGTCATCCATCGTGCATCCCTCCTTGAAAAGATTCTTAGAGGATACACCTGCGGCGCTGGAACTGCAAGACTTGAAATTTGGCCCGTTTTGTGGTAATATAACACTGCCAAAAGGAGAAAAAAGTCCTGCCGCAGCTTGTTCTGCGGCAGGACTTTTTTCAGGAGCCTCTGCGCTGTACGGTGATGTTGTATTTTTTCAAACGCTTATAGAGGGTCGCGCGGGTGATGTGCAGCACGCGGGCGGCGGCGGACAGATTCCAATGCTGTTCCCGCAGGACGTTCAGCAGGGTCTCCCGCGCCTGCGCCTGCTCCGGATGGATGTGGACGTAAGGGGGAAAGGCGCTGTCGCCCGTGCCGGGGAAAAGCGGAGCCGCCAGAGAGCCGTCGGAGAAATAGCGGATCACGTCGTCGGTGCGGACCGGCCGGTCCGGGCAGGAGATCCCCAAACGCTGGATGATGTTGCGCAATTCGCGCACATTGCCGGGCCAGGCGTATTCGACCATGGCTTCCATGGCGGGGTCCGTGATGGCGATGGGCAGATTTTCCCGGCTGATAAAATGACTGACCAGCAGCGGGATGTCGTCGGGCCGCTCCCGCAGAGGCGGTATGCGGATCTCCACCGTGGACAGGCGGTAATACAGATCACGGCGGAAGCGGTTGTCCTTGCACTTTTGCAGCAGATCGGAGTTGGTAGAGGAGATGACCCGGGCTTCCAGCGGGATGGTCTTGATTCCACCGACCCGCTCGAATTCCCGCTCCTCCAGCACCCGCAGCAGCTTGCCCTGAAGGGCCACATCCATATCGCCGATCTCGTCCAGCAGGATACTGCCGCCCCTGGCCGCTTCGAAGCGGCCCTTTTTCGGGGCGGTGGCGCCGGTGAACGCGCCCTTTTCGTAGCCGAAAAGCTCCGATTCCAGCAGCTGGTTGGGGATGGCGGTGCAGTTGATTTTGATGTAGGGGGATTGGATGCTCTTCATGCCGAAGGAGTGGATGGCGCTGGCCAGGATCTCCTTGCCGGTACCGCTTTCGCCCAGCAGCAGCACCGGATACGGGGCGGTGGCGGCCGCCTTGCACTCGTGGACTACGGCCCGAACCTTGGCGCTTTCGCCGATAAAGTCCTCAAACGTGTAGTTGCGCTGAAGGCGGGCCCGTATAAGATTTTCCGTCTCCACTTCGGCGATATCGCCCAGCTTGACCTCGGACAGGTGCTCGGCCAGGTCGCCCACCAGCTGCTGGCGGATATCGTTCATATTGGTGTAGCTCAGCACGCCCAGGGCCCCCACCACGCGGCCCTCCCAGAAGATGGGGTAGATGTTCTGCAGACAGCGGCGGCCCTGAACCACATAGAGCTTGTTTTTGACGGCCGTGCCGGTGCGCAGCACCTCCTCGAAGGGGGATACCTTATCGAAGGCGGTCACATGCTGGCCCAGCAGGCCGGAGCGGCGGGTCATGGTGAGCTGCGTGGCGCCGTTGCCGCAGTTGAGCACATAGCCGTCCTGATCCAGCAGGATGCTGGAATCAAAGGCCACGTCCAGGAACTGTTCCAAAAGACCGCCCCGCTCCCGGAGCTGCTGGGGAGAGAGCTCGAAATGCATCCGACCACCTGCTTTCACACTTGTACAGCTTGATTATACAGGTGTTGTGCCCAAGATGCAAGCGGCGGATTCAGGGAACGTCCAGCCAGCCCTCACGCAGGAGGCGGGGCGATTGGGCGAAGGTGACGAACAGGACGTACAGCCGGGCCAGAGCGTTCCAGGTGGCCTGGTCGGCCAGGCCGGTCTCCGGGAGCTGCGCGCTGCGCTGGACATAGCGGAGATTGGCCTGGGTGGCGGCGTCGTGGGTACCGGAGACCGGGGCGTCCTCGATCCCCTCCAGAAGCTGAGACAGGCCCCGGAACATGGCCTGGACGGGATAGAGGTGGACGGAGTCCTCGCCGGGGGCAACGGCAAAACCGTTGCCGGGCCAGAGGCGGCAGGGAAGCGGGGGGGAGAGCCCGGGGCGGACGCTCTGGAACAGGGCGGAGACCGCGTCCCAGGTCCCGTGGTCCACCTGGCCGGTGACCGGGGGATGGAACTCCCGCTGGAAGAGCATCACCGCCTCCAGCGTGTGCTCGCCGAAGATGCCGTCCGGGATCAGGCGGGGAATGACGGGGTAGTGGAACGAGAGTTCCCGCAGCATGGTCTGCAGGCTGCGTACGGGTACGCCGGTATAGGGATTTTCACAGGTCATCCGTTGCTCCCTCCTCTGAAATCAGTGCTGCCCAGGGTCAGGTCCTGCCCCGAGAATTGCGTCAGGCCCGAGGTGGTCCCCGGCTCGGGCCGGAATGCCTCCGGGATCACGTTGGTGTAACGGTCCACCGATTCCGTGATGCCCTCGTATGCCCGGTACAGGGCTTCCCAGGTGCGCGCGTCCATCACGCCGTTCTGGGGAAGCCCCATGGTCTGCTGGAACGCGGTGACCGACCGGACGGTGCCGGGGCCATAGATGCCGTCGATGGCGGGTGCCGGGACCGTATCGTAGAACTCGGCGATCACCGAGAGCAGATACTGGATCGTCCGCACGCCCTCGCCCCGGTCGCCTTCGGACAGCTGCCCGGAGGACTGGTAGGAGATCTGATAGACTGTCTGTCCTTCGCTGGCAAGCTCAGACAGGTTGGTGATGCCCACAAAGAGGAAGACCATTTTGTACCAGGTGCCGCTCCCCACCACGCCGTCCGGCGTCAGAGAGAAGATCTGCTGGAAGCGACGCACAGCCTGCTCGGTGGCCTCGTCAAACTGGCCGTTGAGCGGCGTCGGGATTTTGGGTATGGCGGGGTAGTCCTGGGAGATCCGGTTGAGCATGTACTGAATGCGGATCACGTTTTCCCCCACCATGCCCCGGCGCAGCGGAAAGCCCGGATAGGAGGCGCGTACGCCGGATACGGGAGCGTTGACGACCAGTTCGATATCGTCCCCATAGTAATGGCGCAGGATATCCACCGAATTGTACCCCTGCTGGGCCAGCTCCTGACTGCCCCACTGGGAGAGCCCGTCGCAGGTGGTGGTGGTGCCGTTGCAGAATTTGGCTGCCAGCGGCTCGATAAAGCCCCGGCGGCGGATGTAGGAGTTGAAAATCGTGTCTACCGCCTGACTGATGTTTTCGAAAATATCCCGGCCGTGGATGTATTTCTGATCAATGGCGGTGGAGGAGGTGATGTTGAAGGGAAAGCCCCTGCTGGGGTAATATTCGGTGTAGACGCGGTTCAAAGCAAAGGAGATGATGGCCAGGATATTGGCCCGGATGGCGGAGGGCTCCCAGGTGGGATAGATCTCACTGGAGGCCACGTTTTTCACATAATCCGGAAAGGAAACGGTGACGTTTTCGGCCGCCTGGTTGGGCGAACCCAGATGTACGGTGATTTGCTGGGGGATATAGGGCCGGACTTCCGTAGGCATGGGAGTGGCTCCTTCCTTACAGGTTCTGCGGCGTGATCTCCACCGGCACCGTCATGGACAGGGGCGGCGTTTGCTCCGGCAGGGGAATCAGCTCGATTTCCAGCAGGGTTTGTACGTTGGGGAAGACCTGGACGTTTTCCAGCAGTTTGACGGCAAAGCTGGGCGCCTCGCACCAGACGTCGCACAGGGCAAAGGGCTGCTCCGCGCCCGGCGCCTGCCCCGCCGCCGGGGCCGGGGTCGGTATGGCTATGGGAGCGGTCTTTCCGCTCTCGTCGGATGTGCGCAGGGCCAGCAGAACATGCTTGCCGCCGGGGGCCTTCTGCGTCACGGCTACGGCGGCGCCCTGGACGGGAAGCTGGGCCCGGGAGGTATAGATATGGGTCACGATGGTTCCGATAAATTCCAAGTTGCACTCCTCCTTTTCGATTTACTCTATGCGGGTGAAGCGTGCGGGGTTCCGGCACGACCCGGCAGGAATCCGGGGTAAGAGCGTTGACATCGGGGCGTTTTTCAGGTAAACTGAAACACTGAGTAGAAATCTATTTCCTACGGGAACGAGTGTGATAGGCGAAATGAAAAAGCAAAAGGTATCCAGCGCGGTCATCCGGCGGCTGCCGCGCTATTACCGGCATCTGAACGATCTGCACCTGGCGGGGGTGGAGCGCATCTCCTCCAGCGCGCTGGGGAAATCCATGGGGCTGACCGCCTCCCAGATCCGGCAGGATCTGTCCTGCTTCGGAGAGTTTGGCCAGCAGGGCTATGGATATAATGTAGAGAGCCTGCGGGGCGAGGTGTCCGACATCCTGGGCATGAACCGGGGACATACCGCCGTGATCCTGGGCGCGGGCAACCTGGGCCGGGCCCTGCTGGAGAACTTCCATTTTCAGCGCTCCGGCGTTACCCTTGCCGCTGCCTTTGACGTGAGCCCTGATATCGTGGGGCGTACGCTTTCGGGCGTTCCGGTCTACCATGTGGATCAGCTGGAACCGTATTTGAAGGAGTCCCCCGCCAGCATCGGGGTGCTCACCGTGCCCCGGGGGGTGGCCAACGCCATCGCCGCGCGCCTGGTGGCGGGCGGCGTGAAGGGGATTTGGAACTTTACCAACATCGAGCTGCGGCTGGACAGCACCGGTGTGATCATCGAGGATGTCCACTTTGCCGACAGCCTGCTGTCCCTGAGCTATATGATCTCGGAGGAGCCATGAGGAGGGCCGCGGTATTCCTGCTGGCCGCCCTGATCCTGATGGGCTGCGGGGCGGTCTGCGCTTCGGGCGGAACGTCCGGCGAGACGCTGGTGTCCCAGAGCTATCTCAACGGCACCTACCTCCCGGCGGTGGCGGAGCAGGCCGGACGGCGCCTGGAGGAGAAGACGCAGAGCACTTACGATACGGTGCTGAGCGGTCTGAACGCCAAACACAGCGCGTATCTGGCCCAGGCGGGCGGAGAGACCTCGCTCCATCTTGCGTTTGCCGACCATCGGCTGAAGAAGGGCGATACCGTCACGGTATATACGGGCTCCGGCCTGCTTCTGCTGGCGGGAAGCGCCGCAGTCGCCGCCCCCTCCGGCGCAGTGGTGGATGTGACCGCCGGGCGGGCTCTGGCCGCCGGGGCGGCGCTGACGGAGGGACACCGTTATCTGGCGGGGGAGAATGCCGGCGCCGCCGTGACCATTACGTCGGATACCGCCGTGGTGGGCCTGGAAGGAGCCTATACGCGCAGCGACAGCGGCGCGCTGGATTACAACGCGCTGGCCGACGCGCTGAAGGCCATGGGCCTGTTCCAGGGAACCGGTACCGCCTATGGCTGCGGATACGACCTGGAGGTCGCGCCGACCCGGGTGGTGGGACTGGTGATGTTCCTGCGCCTGATCGGGGAGGAGGGCGCCGCGCTGGCCTGCACCCAGGGCAATCCGTTTGCGGATACGCCCGCCTGGTGCGACCGGTATGTGGCTTACGCCTACGCCAAGGGGTATACCAAAGGCGTGGGCGCCGACGCCGCCGGAGCGCTTTATTTTGCGCCCGATACCGTCCTCTCGGCGGGAGAATATATGACCTTTGTGCTTCGGGCCCTGGGCTATACCGACAGCGGAACCAATCCGGATTTTTCCTGGAGCAATGCCCTGGGCAAGAGCGTGGAGCTGGGTGTGCTCAATTCCGCCGAGCAGGCCATGCTTACCGGCGGCTCCTTCCTGCGCGCGCAGGTGGTCTATGTGTCTTATTTCGCCCTGTCCGCGGCCACGAAGGATGGCGGCGGGACTCTGCTGGACCGGCTGGTATCCGTCGGCGGCGTGGATGAGGCCGCGCTTTACACGACCATGAACAGCGTGACGGTATCGCGCCTGCAATCCGGAAGCCGGTCCTAAATCCTGGGGAATGCCTGTCCGGCCGACGTTTCCCGGGGGGCAAAGCGATGCTGGAAGAAGCCTGCCCCGCCGAACGGATGGCTCGTTCGGCGGGACATTTTTGTTTAGCTTGCTCCTTGACAACTGTTAGCAAAGCAACTAAACTAAAGACAGATCAGCGACAGGAGGCGATGGATACGAGGGAGCGAAGAGCGGTCGGCGGAGAGATCCGGGCGCTTTCCAACCTGATGCGCCGCAAGATCCTGGAGTTTGCGCCCCCGCCGGAAGACCCGGAGTTCACCGAAATGCAGGGACAGCTGCTGGACTTTCTCTCACACCATCCGGACCGTGAGATCTGTCAGAAGGACGTGGAGGAGGCCTTTTGCATCCGGCGTTCCACCGCGTCGCGGCTGCTGAAGAAACTGGAGGCCGCCGGCTTCATTACCCGCCGCTCGGTCTTCCGGGATGCACGCCTCAAGCAGGTGCTGCTCACGCCGAAGGCGCAGAAGCTGCATCAGCAGATCGAGCAGCGGCTGGACAAGATGGAGGAGTTGTTGACCGAGGGCATCAGCGACCAGGAGCTGGAACAATTCATGGCGACCGTGGAGAAACTGAAAAAGAATCTCAGTTGAGCCGCCCGCACGGCGTGGCGGCTTCTCTTTTTCTTAAACTGTTTCAAAGCTTACAGTTAGCATGCGAATTAAATCCGAGGAGGAGACCTATGAAGAAAAAACGAGGCCTGGCGTGCGGTATCCAGGAGTTCAAAAGGGACACGATTCTGACGCCCATCTTCGTGATCGGCGAGGTGGCGTTTGATGTCCTGATCCCCATGATGATGGCAAAACTGCTGGATCTGGGCGTCAATGCCGGCAATGTCGGGAATATCTGGCGTTATGGAATCCTGCTGGTGGTCATGGCGCTGGTGGCCTTGGCGTTCGGCGCCCTGTCCGGCCGCTTTGCGGCGCGGGCGGCCACCGGGTTTTCCCGCAACCTGCGCCGGGAAATGTATCGAAACGTGCAGCAGTTTTCCTTTTCCAACATCGACAAATTTTCCACCGCCGGCATCATCACACGCCTGACCACCGACGTGACCAATGTGCAGATGGCCTTTCAGATGGTCATCCGCATCGCGGTGCGCTGCCCCATCATGCTCATCTGCGCCTGGGTCCTCACGTTTGTCATCAGCCCCAAACTGGCCCTGGTTTTTCTGGTGGTCATTCCCATCCTGGCGGTGGGTCTGCTGCTGGTCATGAAAGGGGCCCATCCGGTCTTTACCCGGGTGTTCAAGAAGTACGACCGGCTCAACAGCGTGGTGCAGGAGAATCTGCTGGGGATCCGCGTGGTCAAGTCCTTCGTCCGGGAGGAGCATGAGAAGGAAAAGTTCGGCGCAGTGTCCCGGGAGATCTATCAGGACTTCTCCAAAGCGGAGAGGATCATCGCATTCAACGCGCCGTTGATGCAGGTCTGCGTCTACGGGTGCATGCTCCTGGTCTCCTGGCTGGGCGCGAAGATGGTGGTGGGCGGTACCCTGACCACCGGCGAGCTGACCAGTATGTTCAGCTATATCATGATGATCCTCATGAGCCTGATGATGCTCTCCATGGTCCTGGTCATGATCATCATGGCGCGGGCCTCCGCGGACCGGATCACAGAGCTGCTCAATGAGCAGACCGACCTGAAAAACGGCGCGCACCCGGTGCGCGAGGTAAAGGACGGCTCTGTGGACTTTGAACACGTCAGCTTCAGCTATGCCGGGGATCCCGGCAAGGAGTGCCTGAAGGAGGTGGAGCTGCACATCGCCTCCGGCGAGACAGTGGGCATCCTGGGCGGGACCGGCACCTCCAAGACCACGCTGGTGCAGCTCATCCCCCGTCTGTACGACGCCACCGAAGGGAGCGTCAAGGTGGGCGGCGTGGATGTGCGGGACTACGACATGGAGTCCCTGCGGGAGCAGGTGGCCATGGTGCTCCAGAAGAACGAGCTGTTCTCCGGCACCATCAGGGAAAACCTGCACTGGGGCAATGAGCATGCCTCCGACGAGGAGCTGGCGCGGGTGTGCCGGCTGGCTCAGGCCGATTCCTTTATCCGGGAGTTCCCGGATGGATACGATACCTATATCGAGCAGGGCGGCTCCAATGTCTCCGGCGGGCAGAAGCAGCGGCTGTGCATCGCACGGGCCCTTCTGAAGAAGCCGAAGATCCTGATCCTGGACGATTCCACCTCCGCCGTGGACACCAAGACCGACGCCATGATCCGCCGGGCCTTCCGGGAGGAGATCCCGGATACCACCAAATTTATCATCGCCCAGCGCATCTCCTCCATCGAGGACGCCGACAAGATCCTGGTGATGGACGGCGGGAAAATCTCCGCCATGGGCACCCATGAGCAGCTGCTGGAATCCTGCGGCATCTACCGCGAGATCTATGAGTCCCAGACGAAGGGAGGAGAGGACCATGAATAAGAACGCCGCAAAGAAGGGCGGCACCGCAAAGCGGCTGCTCTCCTATGTGCTCAAAGGCTACAAATTCCGCTTTTTTCTGGTGCTGGTATGCATTTTGGTCAGTGCGGCGGCCTCGGTGTCCGCATCTCTGTTTCTGGGGAGCCTCATCGACGATTATATCGCGCCCCTTCTGCTGACCGACCAGCCGGTGTTCAGCGGATTGCTGCACACCCTGATCCTCATGGGCTGTCTCTATCTGGCGGGCGCGCTGTGTACGCTGGCCTATAACCGCATTATGGTCACCATCTCCCAGGGCGTGCAGAAGGAGATCCGCGACGAGCTGTTCGTGCATATGCAGACCCTTCCCATCCGGTATTTTGATACCCATGCCCATGGAGATGTGATGAGCGTCTACACCAACGACGTGGACACCCTGCGCCAGATGTTTTCGCAGAGCATCCCCCAGATGTTTGCTTCGCTGGTCACGATCGTGGTGGTGTTCCTGGCCATGCTGGTCACCAACCCGCTGCTCACCGCGGTGGTCGTCCTCTGCGTGTGCGGTATGCTGCTGGTCACCCGCTCTATCGCGGGGCGCAGCGGCAAATATTTCATGCGCCAGCAGGAGAAACTGGGCGACCTGAACGGCTATATCGAAGAGATGGTGAACGGCCAGAAGGTGGTCAAGGTCTTCTGCCATGAGCAGAAGGCCCAGGAGGGCTTTGACCGGGTCAACGACGCTTTGTTCGAAAGCGCCGACATGGCCAACAAATATGCCAATATCCTCATGCCCATCATGGTCAATATCGGCAACATCCAGTATGTGATCGTGGCCATGGCGGGTGGGCTGATGGCGCTGGGCGGCGTAGGCGGCGGCGTCACGCTGGGCGTCATCGCGTCCTTCCTCCAGCTGTCCAAAAGCTTTTCCCAGCCCATCAGCCAGATCTCCCAGCAGCTCAACTCGGTCGTCATGGCCCTTGCGGGCGCGGGGCGGATCTTCGCGCTGATGGATGAGGAGAGCGAGCGGGACGAGGGCACGGTCACCCTGGTGAACGCGGCCTACGATCAGGCGGGGGAGCTGGGTGAGAGCGGCCAGCGCACGAATCTGTGGGCCTGGAAGGTTCCGCAGAAGGAGGGGGGCTTTGCCTATACCAGGCTCACCGGCGACGTGCGCTTTTTTGATGTGGACTTCGAGTACGAGGCCGGCAAGCCCATCCTCCACGATATCTCCCTTTTTGCAAAGCCCGGCCAGAAGCTGGCCTTCGTGGGGGCCACCGGCGCGGGGAAGACCACCATCACCAACCTCATCAACCGCTTTTACGATATCGCCGACGGCAAGATCCGTTACGACGGCATCAATATCAACAAGATCCGGAAAAGCGATCTGCGCCGGAGCCTGGGCATCGTGCTCCAGGAGACCAACCTGTTTACCGGAACGGTGCGGGAGAATATCCGCTACGGCAATCTGCAGGCCACCGACGAGGAGGTGGAGGCCGCCGCCCAGCTGGCGGGCGCGGACGATTTCATCCGCCGCCTGCCCCAGGGATACGACACGCTGCTGACCGGAAACGGGGCCAATCTGTCCCAGGGCCAGCGGCAGCTGCTGGCCATTGCCCGCTGCGCCGTGGCCGACCCGCCGGTGATGATCCTGGACGAAGCCACCTCCTCCATCGATACCCGTACCGAGTCCATCGTTCAGCAGGGGATGGACTCTCTGATGTGCGGGCGCACAGTCTTCGTTATCGCCCACCGCCTGTCCACGGTGCGCAACTCCGACGCCATTATGGTGCTGGACCACGGCCGTATCGTGGAGCGGGGCGGCCATGACGATCTGATTGCCCAGCATGGGCTTTACTACCAGCTCTATACCGGCGCATTCGAATTGGAATAAGCGTTTGCACCCCCTGGTACCGGATGCATAGAATGAAGTGAGACCGGGCCGGAAGACGCGGCGCACCGCCGCCCCGCGCCCAGGTTTCTACTTTGAAACCAGGAGGTACTCAATCATGGGGTGCAATAACGGTTGTGGCTGGGGCGGCGGCAGCTGCCTGTGGATCATCATCATCCTGATCGTTCTGTGCTGCTGCTGCGGCGGCGGCTGGGGCGGCAACTGGGGCGGCTGTGGCTGCAACAACAACTGTGGCTGCGGCTGCAACAACAACTGCGGCTGCTGAACAGACATACGATCGCCAGACAGGACTCAGGGCGGGGGAGCTTTTCTCCCCCGCCCTCAGGCTGTCAAAAACCCTCCTGGAGAAGAGCCTGGCAGAGTTGAGTCGTCCGCAGACGACGGAAGGAAAGGAAGCTCCGTCATTTCCGGCGACACGTGCGTCGGAAATGACACCTCTCATGACGGACAGGGCGACTTTTCTGCCAGAATCGAGCCCTGTCC
>NZ_JANGBE010000035.1:0-38969 GCF_024462255.1 Flavonifractor sp. DFI.6.63
GGCGCCGCGCAAGCGGCGCCTCTCCACATAACACTCAATAGTTCCTGCCAGGGTCCCTTTTTGTACGGTCCGCACAACCTGGGGCAGTTCAGCTGTTCCCACGGACTCTTTTATGAAGTTCAATTGGAAAGGCTCAGCTGATTACTGTTCATAAAGCTGTTGATACAGTCGATGAAAGGCGGCGCCGCTGGATTGGGGTTGCCCTTCTTCCAAATCAGAGCGGCCCCATCCTCCAGAATTTCGTTTTGACTGCCCTCAAAATCCAGGGGAATAAAGCGCAGATCGTAATTACAGGAATCCTTGTGGAGCAGGAAATGGATGCTTACTCCCATGCCTGCGGCAATGAGCATGAACATAGTGCTCAAAGAGTTGGTTTCTTTCACAATTTTGGGCCGGAAGTTGCCTTTGGCACAGATCTCCTGGATACGGTTGACTGCGCGGCTGGAGTTGCGGTAAATGGAGAGAAAGCTTTCATCCCTGAGTTCGCTGATCCGTACCACGTCACGATTTGCCAGCGGATGGCTGGGTGGTACTACCAGCATCAAAGGGGAAGGGTAATATACCCGGGATTGAAAGCCCTTGGCGGGAACAGCGTAAGAAATCACCACCCCAAAATCCGCTTCTCCGGTGCTCACCGCATCCAGCAATTCCTCCGGGTTATAGCGCCGGATCGACAAGTTACACAGCGGATGGCGTCCGGTAAAATCATTGATGATCTGTGGGAGATAGCGATTCTCGTTTAAGTCTCCTATACCGATTGTTAAGCTGCCTGTGAGGGAAAGGCTGTCTTGCGGATTGTGGGAATTGAGGGCCTCGCATTGCCGGATAAAGTCCCGGCAGATTACGAGAAACTGTTCTCCTGCCTCCGTCAAACGAACGCTTCGGGTACTGCGGATAAACAGATGCACCTTGAGATCGTTTTCCAGGTTGGAGATGATTTTGCTCAGGCCGGGCTGAGAGATATAAAGGCGATTGGCCGCCGTGGTAAAATTCAGGCACTCGGCCACGGCAACGAAGCACTGTATTTCCTGAAGAAACATAACCGGACCCCTCCCATAGTCAAGCGGCGGCAAGGCTCATGATTGATTGTTATTATACCACATGGCGCAAGTTCGTCAAATGGGATTGCGCATCTTTGAGGAAAAGGTACTGGAAAATAGAGGACAAAAAGGAAGCGTAAGATACCGGATGGCGGACAGGTGAGTGATCCGGCAGACCAGAGCGCGCCCCCAAGCCAAGGGGGATGGAGAATGCTGAACCGGCAGGGGTAAACCGCTGGTTCACCTGGATGGAAGGGGGCGGCATCAGACCGCGGCACCCTTTGCCCCACGCCCGTCCTTACCGGACAAAGCGGATTAATAATTTGAAGGAATTAATCTGAACTCATGATTTCGTTTCATTATTTCTCTTTTCAATTGGAAGATGTTATGATGAACGTGCCGAACGGGATGCTGGATTTGTGCAAAGTGATAAGGAGGGGGTAAATCATGTATTGCGGCTGGCGGGCGAGGATCGGCTTGATCATGCCGGGAAACGGTACCAATCCAGAGTACGAGTTCCATAAATATGCGCCGGAGGGCGTAACGGTAATGACACAGAGAGTGCTTTTTGAGCGCGTAGACCCGGAAGGGCTCAGGGAAATGGGCGGTCGGATCGACAGCGCCGCCAAGCTTTTGGCAACCGCCCACCCGGATCTCGTACTGTTTGGGTGCACCAGCGGAAGCCTGATTGGGGGGTTCGGCTATGATCTGGAACTCATCAAACGGATGGAGGGCCAATGCGGTGCCAAGGCGCTGACCACCTCTTCGGCCGTTCTTATGGCGCTGAAAGCCTTGGGGGCCAAACGGGTCGTGGTCGCTACGCCTTATGTCGACAGGGTCAATGAAATTGAGAAAAAATTTCTGGAGGACAACGGTTTTGAGGTCCTGAACATCAAGGGCCTTCAAAACCTGGATCCGGACCTGATGCCGCGTACGCCTTTGCGGCAGATGTATCACTTGACCAAAGAGGTTCTGAACCCAGCGGCGGACGCCATTTTTGTCAGTTGCACGGGCTTGGGTATTGCCCATGGCATCAATATGATGGAACGAGATTTCGGCCTGCCGGTCGTTACGAGCAATCAAGCTTCTCTTTGGGGTGCGCTGCGCAGCTTGTCCATTAAGGACGATGTGGGTCTTGGAAAGCTGTTTACCCTGTAATGTGCGCAGCAAAACGTTAATTCGGATTTGGAGTGAATTGGAATGGCGCAGGTAGCAGTATTAGGAGGCGGAGGGACAGGCTGTTACATCGCGGCCGAGCTTACGCTGCGGGGATATTCAGTCAACCTGTATGAAGAGAAAGCCTACTGGAGCGAGAATATAGACGGCATACTCCGCAGAGGCGGGGTGAAGATGACCGGGCTGGGCCTCAATGGATTTGCCAAACTGACCCAGATTACGGACGATTTGGCCAAGGCGGTAGAAGGCGTGGAGTTGATCCTCGTCTCCATGGTAGCTTGGCGGCATAAAAAGCTGGCCCAGGAACTGAAACCCCTGGTGAGAAACGATACCGTTATCGTATTTTCTGCCGGCAACTTTGGCTCTATCGTGTTCAAGCAGGTATTTGGACCGGAATGCAAGGCAGTGGTGGGGGAGACGCTGGGCAATCTGTTTTCCTGCCGTATGTTGGGAGAGGGTGTGGGCATTGCCGCAGGGCGGTATCAGGCGAAGATGGTGGCGGCTTTCCCGGCCCGGGATAACAAAAGGCTGATGGAGCGTTTTTCGCAGTTCTATGACTGTGAAGAGGCTAAAAACGTCTTTGAAACCGCGCTCAACGCCCCCAATGTGGTTATCCACTTGGCTGGAGCGGTCCTGAACACCTGCGCGGTGGAACGCAACCCCAACTTCGCGCTGTATCAGGACGGCCTGTCTGCCGGCGTGCTTCGCTGCCAGAAAACGGTGGAGGCGGAAAAGAAGCGGATCATGGATGCCATGGGATACAAGATGGTGATCCATACGGAGCATATGGAACACGTTTCCCAGTATGATAAGTATCCGGAGCTGGACTGTTTCCGCAGTCTGGCAGGCCCCAGCAGCATGAAGCACCGCTATGTGGTGGAGGACGCCACCATCGGAGACTCCATTCTGATGCAGCTGGGAGAGCGGCTTGGCATCCCAACACCCACCGTACATGCGCTGGTCCAGGTCGCCGGTGCGATCAATGGGGAGAACTACTTTGCCAAGGGGCTGAAACTGTGGGATCTGGGGATCACCGGAAGCACCCCTGAGGAAATGAATGGATACTTGTTCACGGGAGATTAAGAAGGTATCATGGTAAAAGAAATAAAAGGAGGAACAAAAATGAAGAAGATCTCGAAAGCTGTTGCCCTGATCCTGACGCTTGCCCTCATGCTCACGATACTGGCCGCCTGCGGCGGCGGTACCATAACACAGTCCCAGGCTCCCCAGACCAGCGCACCCGAGACCGGAGCACCGGAAAGCAGTGCGCCCAGCGGCGCGGCGCAGGATCCGGTCACCCTTCAGTGGGCCTTCACCCCGCCCTCCGGAAGTATGGATGAGAAGTGGCATATGCACATCGGCGACCTGATCAGCGAGTACACCAGCGGCGCTGTGACCTATGAGTACTACCCCAACAGCACGTTGGGCAATGAGAAGGTGGCGCTGGAGGGCGTCCTTTCCGGTACGATCACACAGGCGTCGATTTCGCCCAACGTGATCGCAACGGTCCTGCCGGAGTTCAACATTCTGTGCCTGCCCTTCGCCTTCGATAGTTTGGAGCATTTCAACAAGGTGATTTCCTCCGACGAGTATTATGAAAAGATGAATGAGGTTGCCAATGCCGTCGGTCTGCAGTATCTGGGTGTAGATCTTGCGATTCCACGCAATATTTCCACAGATAAACCGGTGTACACTCCCGCTGACGCAAACGGGGAAGTCCTGCGCGTTATGGACGGCTCCATCTATACCGATATGATGGCCCTGTGGGGCTTCGGCAGTTCGGTTATCTCCTATGGCGAGGTTTATACGGCGCTGCAGCAGGGCGTCGTGGACGGCGTTGAGAACTCCAACGACGGCAATCTGACCATGAAATTCTACGAAGTCGTAGATTACACCACCAATACTTACCATGTCTATCACGGCCAGCACGCTGTGATGAATCTGGATGTCTGGAATTCTCTGACCAAGGAGACCCAGGAGTCTATCCGTCAGGCATGGAAGGACACCTATCCTGCCCTTTTGGAAGAACTGGTTCCTTACGTTCAGGAGGCTTCTGATTCGATTGCCGAGAAGGGCGTTACCATAATCGATCTGGACGAGGAGCAGCGCCAGGCCTGGATCGATGCCTCCCAGCCCTTGTATGAGAAGTACAGCGGCGTGATCGGCGAAGACTTCTATAACTGGTTTATGGAATTTGTGGACTCCATGCGGTAAGGGGTTGCGCAAGGGACAGCGATTAGGGCAGGAGCCGCCTTGCGGCGAACGAGAGGCTCCTGCCCCGGCCGCAACCAAGGCGGCAAAGGCCGCGCTTGGTTGACGCGAGGGGAGATGAGACATATGAACGCCTTGAAGAAGGCTTACCGCGTGTTTTCCACTGCGGAAAAGTATTTCCTGTTTGTGATCTTCTTTTTTGCCACGGTAATGGTGGTCGTTAATGTGCTGGGGCGGAAGCTGTTTGGCTTCAGCTTCAATTGGCTGGAAGAGCTCAACCGATACATCCTGGTGGTCTGCACCTTTATCGGCTCCGCCATTGCCACCAGTGACCGGCTCCACCCACGAATGGATATGGTCGTCGGAATGCTCAAGGGAAAGGCAAAGCTGGTTCTGGAACTGATTGCAGCGGTGGTCTTAACGATTTTCCTCGCCGTGATGACTTACTATGCCTTTGGACAGCTGGGCAAGATGCTCAAGATCAGTGCGATGACCGCTACTTTGCACGTACCGGTCTATGTGTTCTTTGCATTTATTCCGATCGGCTTCTGCGGTATGACGCTTCGCTCACTGATCCATACAATCCTAATGGTCGCGGACTTTCGCAGCTCCGGCAAAGCGGATGCGGATGTGACACGGTCCAAGGAAGGAGCTGAGAAGTAATGGCTGTCATTATTGGCTTTTTTGTCCTGCTGGTGATCGGCGTGCCCATCTATGCTGTGGTTATGATGTGCGCGGCCGGCGGCGTACTGATGTATACGCCCACCAGTTTGCTGGTCATTTCGCAGCAGCTGTTTACCGGTCTGGACTCCACAACGCTTTTGGCGGTACCCTTTTTTATCGTGGCAGGGACCATCGCCTCCCGCGGAAAGACATCCGAGAGCCTGGTCAAATGCATGAATGTGATTTTTGGGCGGCTGCCTGGCGGGCCGGTGATCGCGACCATCGCCACCTGCGCGTTCTTTGCCGCCATCAGCGGTTCCTCAATGGCCACGGTGGTGGCGGTAGGCAGCTTGATGATTCCGGCACTGAAGGAGCAGGGCTACCCGGAAGACATGAGCGTGGGCGCGGTCTGTTCCGGCGGTTCGCTGGGAATCCTGATCCCGCCCAGTGCGCCGATGGTCATGTTCTGTGTGGCTATGGGGACCTCGGTCGGCAAGCAGTTCATGGCCGGCTTTGTGCCCGGGATCCTGCTGGCGCTGGCCTGGTGTGTGTATGTGTTTGTCCGATGCTCTACCAAAAAGTTGGGTTCCCGTGTAAAGTACTCTGCCCGGGAGGCCGTCAAGATCTTTGTGCAAGGCATCCCGGCGCTGATGTTCCCCCTCATTGTGCTGGGCTCCATTTACACGGGCTGGGCTACGCCTACCGAGGCGGCGGCCATCTCTACCGTTTACGTGCTGCTGATCGAGAAGTTCGTCTACCATACCCTGAAGCTGAAAGATATGGTGGGATACTTCTATAGGGGGATCGTACAGTCGGCATCTTTGCTGCTGATCATCGGCACGGCCACTGCCCTGAGCTACCTGATCACCGTCAAGCAGATTCCGGCCCTGGTGGTGGAGGTGATCTCCGGCATGGTCAGCTCCCAGTTCATGCTGGTTTTGGTGGTTATGATCATCCTGTTCATCGCAGGTTGCTTTATGGATACCATTGCACTCATCGTCATCCTGGCGCCTATCCTGGTCCCCCTGCTGAATATGTACAATGTGGATCTGATCCACTTTGGCATCATGGCGATCCTGGCCTCTCAGATCGGCTATATCTCACCGCCCTTTGGGACCAATCTGTTTGTTACCATGCAGGTGTCGGGGAAATCCTTCGGATTTGTGGCAAAATCCATCGTACCCTACATCATCATCCTGATTGCCATGACCCTGTTCATTTGCTTTGTACCTCAGATATCCCTGTTCCTACCCGGCTTGATGAAATGACAGGCCTGTTTGTGCAGTGAGCGTTTGAAGCAGGAGATAGGTCGGCTCGTCCCTGTGGGAAGCAGGCCTGGATGTAGCGGAGATGACCAAGCCTCTGCACCGCTGAGACCAAAAAATCAATTTTTAGGAGGAAGGTGAAGACATGGGCTTCCGTGTCAACGCAGATCAGATCAAAACAAATTATACCGATACCCTCTCCCGGTTTACGGCCGATCTGAAGTATGAGGATATTCCCGCCGAAGTACGGGAACGGGCCAAATTCATCGCAATGCAGACGGTGGGCGTGGGGCTGGCCACGAAGGGCACCCCCATCGCTGATCGCAGTGTAGCGCTGGGCAAGTTTACCGGCGGCGCAGTCAGCGAGGGCGGAGCCACCCTTTGGACCACGGGGTGCAAGTCCTCTGTAGTGGGCGCTGCCTTCTGCAACAGCACTCTGGCCGACGCGCTGGACTGGGAGGACTGTTCCTGGACCGGACATCCGTCCGCCAGCATCATTCCTGTGGCCTTTGCCGTGGCAGAGGCCGAACATAAGAGCGGAAAGGATTACATCACTGCCATCGTGGCGGCCTATGAGGTTTATCAGCGTATTGCCATGGCGGTACAGCCCCCGGAAAATTGGCCAAACTACAAAGGCTGGGGATTGACTTCCTGGCAGATTTTCGCCGGGGTGATCCCTGCCGCCAAGCTCTATGGACTGAATGCCGAGCAGGTCAATCAGGCCATCGGTTTTGGCGCCACCAACTGCACCATTCCAGGTCAGCTCCACCACATCACCATGTCGGACGCGTACCACTACGAGCATGGCTACCGCTCGATGGACGGAGTAGTCAGCGCGATGAACGCAAAGCTGGGAATTTCCAATTATATGGACGCCCTGGACGATCCTTGGAGCTTTGAAAATCATATGTGCGTCTCACCCTTCCCTGAGTGGTACACCAAGGACTTGGGCAAACGCTGGCTGACCATGGAAACTCTGCTGAAGCACTGGCCGGCCAATATGTGGATTCAGACGCCTCTGGAGTTGACGGACAGGCTGCTGACCGAGCATGATATCAAAAAAGACGATATCGCAGAAATCATTGTTGATCCGCCTACGTATCTGCGTATGTACTACTCTCCTGATGGCTATTCCTCCATGATGCAGGCACAGTTCAGCATCCCTTACATGCTGGCCTGCCTGATCCTGGATCATACCCCGGGTGCCAACTGGTGTGACGAGACCAAACTGAAAGATTCGGAAATCCTTGCGCTGGCCGCCAAGATCCACGGCGGAAACAGTGACATGCTCTATATGCCGCAGTGTTTCAAAAACTTCCAAAAGGGACGCCATCCCGTCATTACCGTTACCATCAAGACCTTCAGCGGCAAGGAATATTCCGAGACGATGGAGGGCCACCTGGGTCATCCGCGGATGATGATGACGCCCGAGCAATTCAAAGACCGCTTCCGTATCCAGGCGGCACCCACGCTCAGAGGAGACAAGTTGGAGCAGGTTGCTGACCTTCTGGCCAATGTGGAGCGCTGCGACGACATGGCTAAGGTGGGCGAGCTGCTGCGCTGAGACATACAATAGCGCCAGAAAATACGCACAGCGCGTTTCGTGGGCGCCTGCGGCATGAAACGCCACAGACTTGAAAATGGAGGTTCTACAATGGAAAGCGAGATCAAGAAATACGGTTGTTTTGTCAAGGGCGTGGAACAGAAGTATCCCAACGTTGCGCCCGGCACCCCCATCTACGCCAACGCCGTGGTGGTGGACAACATCGTGTATGTGTCGGGGATGACCGCCCAGAAGTTTGAGGACGGCAGCTGTACCACCAACACCATGCAGGATCAGATGTGGGTGGCCCTGAGCAAGATGAAGCAGGTCTTGGAGGAGGCGGGCAGCTGCCTGGAGAACGTGTTCAAAACGTTTATCATGCTCAAGGACATCAAGGATTACCCGGTCATGCGCGCCACGGAGCTGAAGTTCTATCAGGAATACGCCCCCGAACTGGCGGAGCATCCCGCCGCCAGCACCATCCTGCAGGCGGGCTGCCTGGCCCGTCCGGAATTCCTGGTAGAGATCGAGTGTATGGCGGTGCTCAATAAAAAGAAGGACTAAACGCGCCATAGTTGAGCAGGTTTTGCATGCCGGGATGGAACCGGCATGCAAAACCTGCTTTTACAGGAGGAACTATGAAAAACTATGCCATCGTAGGGTTTGGCTGTGCGGGCTTTCATGCGGCCAGAGCCATTCGGCAGCTGGATCCGTCGGGCCGTATCGCTGTGTTCAGCGATACTGGGCAGCCGCCCTTCAACCCCATGCTGACGACTTACTACGCCTCAGAGAAACTGGAACTGGATGGGGTATTTCCCTTTGGCGGAATGGAAGAAATCCAACGGAAGCTGTCCCTGGAGCTCTATTCTGACATGCGGGTACGTCGTGTTGATACGGCCCATAGGAGCATTGAGCTGGAAGGAGGTCAGATGCGTGGCTTCGACGCCATCCTTATCGCCACCGGTGCCAGCGCGCTGGTGCCGGGGCCGCTGCGGCGGGGGGGCGGAGATTTCTTCCTGATGCGTACGCTGAACGATGCGCAGAGACTGCGCCGGCGCCTGGAGCAGGGTGGAGTGAAGCGTGCGGTGGTCGTGGGCGGCTCGATGGTGGGCATCAAGGTAGCGGAGCTGCTCTACCGCCGCGGCGTGGAGGTGACCCTGGCCGACGGCGCACCCTATCTGTTTCCGCTGGCTGCGTATGAGAGTACTGCCCATGCCATCCAGCAGAGGCTGGAAGAGCGGGGCCTGGACTTAATTTTCCGGGCCCAAGTATCCGCTGTTACGCCGAAAGGGGTGACGCTGGCGGATGGACGGACGCTGGAGGCCGACTTGGTGTGCCTATGCATCGGGACCCGGGCCAATGTGGAGCTGGTAGCAAATACTCAGGTACTGGAGGGAGAAAACGTGCAGATCGAGCGGGGGATCGTAGTCGATGAGGGCATGCGCACCAATGTCCCCGGCATCTACGCGGCCGGCGACTGCTGCGAGGGCGTGAATCTCCAGACCGGAAAGACTGCCGTCATCGGCCTGTGGGCCAACGCGGGAGCTCAGGGAGATTGTGCGGGACGGAACATGGCCGGGCAGTTCTGCCGGTACTATGGGAATATCCTGCACAATATTACGCACTTCTTCGATATGGATTTTATTGGACTGGGCGATCCCAATCTGCCTGGCGAACGCTGCAGTTTCCGGGAAAAGGGGTTTACTGTGGAGGCCATACTGGAGGACGGAAAGCTCAACAGTATAAATCTCTTCGGCAATTACCGCATCAGCGGTATTTTGAAAAACCATCTGACAAAGCGTCTGCTGGGAGGAGAGGCGCGGCTGACTCCGGCCCAGCAGGGACTGCTGGCGGCCGGCGGACTGAGCCGGGCGTTCATCCGGCGCATAGGAGGCGAATGACAGCTATGAGTGAATTGGAGCAACTGGTCCATGCCAAAATCCCGGGCCCGGAGACGGGCATCGAAGTCCGTCATACCATGTGTGATATCTGTACTCCGGGTCCCCAATGTGGTGTAGACGCCTATATAAAGGACGGCGTAGTGATCAAGGTGGAGGGAACTGCCGGCTTTCCTACCAATAATGGAGCCCTGTGTACCAAAGGCGCGGCCAACCGTCAGTACATCTACCGGAAGGACCGTATCCGCACGCCTATGCGCCGGACTGGACCCCGTGGATCGGGCAAGTTCGAATCCATTTCCTGGGACGAGGCGGTCGCCGCCGTCGCTATGGGGCTCAATGGGGTCAAGGCCCGCCACGGAGCGGAGGCCGTGGCCTTCATGACGGGTTACCCCAAGTGGTATCGCCCCTTCCTGCACCGACTGGCCTACTCGTTCGGCAGTCCCAATTATCTCACGGAGTCCAGCACCTGCCATCGTTCGGAGGTCATGAGCTGGCAGCTGACCTACGGCAGCGAGATGCGCCCTGATGTGCTTGGAATGCCGGAGGTGTTGGTGGGATGGGCCTGTAATCCGTTGGTCAGCGCCTACCCCATGGGGCGAAACTACTACCAGTACAAGGAAAAAGGGGGCAGGGTGGTCATCATTGATCCGCGCCGTACGCCCACGGCCGTCCAGTGTGCCGATCTGTATATCCGCCCCCGTGTCGGGACCGACGGTTATCTGGCCAATACGGTGGCCAGGCTTATCATCGAAAACGGCTGGGCGGATATGGACTTTATCCAGAAGCATGTCCACGGCTTCGCCGCCTATCGGGACATGGTCATGGGCTATACGGTGGAGGAGGCGGTGCGTATTACCGGCGTGCCGGAAGGGGAAATCCGGGAACTGGCCCAGCTCATCGGCACGGCAAAGACCGCTATCATCCAGCCCAGCAACGGCCTGAGTCACCACGCAAACGGCCTGCCCAGCCACAGAGCGGTGATCTGTCTGAATGCTCTGACCGGAAATGTGAATAAGCCGGGAACCATAGTTCCGACCTTCGAGACCTTTGCGGATATGGCGGCGGGTTTCCGTACCCGGGAGGATGAGTTCGTAGAAGAACGGTTCCCGCGGAATGCCCGGCCGAAGATCGGCTCAGCACGGTTCCCCTTGTGGTCTGAGATGCTGCCCGAGGCCCAGGGCATGGATTTGGTGCGGCAATGGGAGAAGGGCGAGCCCTATCCCATCCGTGCCATCTATGCCCATGGCGTCAACAACCGTATGTACCTGGAGTCCTCCAGACTGCTGGAAATGGCGGCAGATCTGGACTTTGTGGCAGCAACCGATTTGTTTTGGACCGATTTTTGCCGGTACGCCGATATTGTCATGCCTGCCTGTACCTCCTTTGAGCGCAGTGAGGTCAAATGTTATGGCGGAGGCTTTGTCAACTACACCAGTCCAGCTATTGCACCGCTCTATGAGAGCCTGGATGACGTGGAGATCATGTCTCGGGTGGCCAGCGCCCTGGCGCTGGATGATCCTCTGCTTTGCAGTGGTTATGATACGTGCGTCAAGCATATGTTCCGGGATGTAGACGTGGACCTAGATGCGGTGAAGGCCGGTGGAGTACCCCTGAAGATCCCCTGTCCAAAGACGCCAGACTACTTTTCTGCGCCGCTGGATACGCCCAGCGGAAAAATCGAACTGTACAGTGAGCGGATCGCCAAATATGAACACTCACATGGACTCAACCCTCTGCCCGTATTTGTGGATGGCTACGACAGTCCGGAAAACGGAGAACTTCCCATGACACTGATTACGGGCGGGCGTATCCCCAATGCGGTCCACTCCCGTCTGCACGACGTGCCTTGGCTGCGCAGCCTGCGGCCCGACCCGGCGGCCGACCTGAATCCGGAGGATGCTAAGCGGATGGAGATCGGCCAGGGAGATGAGATCTATTTGACCACCCGGGTGGGCCGTATCAAGGTCAAGGCCAATGTCAGTGCCATTTCTGCGCCCGGAGAAGTCAATATGTATCACGGCTATTCGGAGGCCAACGTCAATCAAATCATACCCAGAGATCACCTGGATCCCTATTCCGGCTTCCCGGGCTTCAAGCAGGTCCGCTGCCGTGTGGAGAAGGCGGAGGTACGGAAATGAGCTATATTTTCCTGCTGGATACCAGAAAATGTATCGGCTGCGGCGCATGTGCCGTGGCGTGCATGGACCAGAACGATGTGCAGCCGCAGGAAGGAGACGAGCCCTTTCGCCAGTGCTTTGTCATAGAGCAGGGAAGTGGAAAGGATGCCCCCGTGCGCTACCTGTCCATGGCCTGCATGCACTGCGCACAGGCACCCTGCGTACAGGGCTGTCCCGCCGGGTGCCTGAAGAAGGATACGGATACCGGCTTTACGGTCTATGATCAGACAAACTGCATTGGCTGCCACAGTTGCGCCATGGCCTGTCCCTTTGCCGCGCCCTGCTTTGACCGGGCGGGCAAGATGGTCAAGTGCGACGGCTGTATCGAGCGGGTGCGCCGCGGTATGCAGCCAGCATGTGTACGGGTATGCCCCTATGGAGCCCTGCAGTTGGTAGAGAAGGAGACCTTCGGCGCCGGGCAGAGGAGAAAATCTGCACGCCTGCTGGCTTACACGGCGCTGGACGGAGAGAGGACCGACTCCGAATGAAAAAGGTAGCAGTACTAGGTTGCGGCCGCCTGGGCACTTTGATTGCCGGGGCCCTGGCCCAGGGAAGGGTGGAAGGCGTGGCCCTGTGGGGGGTGTTCGGCCGCACGCAGAGGAGGACCCACGCCCTGGCCGAGAAGTTGTCCTGCCCGGCCGCGGACAGCATCGCATCCCTGCTGGCCTTCGGACCGGATTATGTGATCGAGGCCGCTGCAGGTCAGGTCGTGCGGCAGTATGCCGTGGCCGTTTTGGCCGGGGGAGCCGATCTGATCGCTTTGTCGACGGGTGTATTCAGCGATCCGGTGTTCTATGAACAAGTGGAACAGGCCGCCGTGCAGTATGACCGGAGAGTCCACCTGGTCCCTGGCGTGGTGGGAGGCTTTGATATTATGGCGGCGGCCCGGCTGATGGGGCCGGTGGAGGTCTCCTTCACCAAACGCAAGCACCCCCGCGCATCCGGAGAGGGAGACCCCGCCCTGCGGACGATGGCCGACTTTTGCTCCGGCAACGCGGGGGAACTCTATCGACGGTATCCGGATCATATGAACGTGGCGGTTTCGGTAGCGCTGGCCACCAACGGGGTGGAGGACACGCCCGCATCAGTGGAGCCGGTACGGCCCGGCGAGAATGTCAGCTTCACCACACAACTCTCCGGGAGCTTTGGAAACGCAGAGATTCGAACTGAACTTGGAACCATAGGGCCCGATTTAGCCGCATGGAGCGCCTTAGCGGTCCTGGAACGGTTGACACGCCGTATTGTCCTTTAAGCAAAAAGTACTAAGCGGAGCGAACAAAGGGCTCCGTCGTGCATGATTCTCCGCATTCCTCTGCACGCTCAACGGGGCCTGAGCTGCCAGAAAGCGACCGCGCTGGCCGCAGCCACGTTCAGCGAATCCACGTCGTGAGACATGGGGATCCGCACGGTGTAATCACAACAGGCGAGCGTGCGGGGCGACAGACCGTCGCCTTCCGTGCCGAACAGGACCGCCAACTTCTCCTCTGCCATCAGCCGCGGATCGTCGATGGGGACGGAGGATTCGCTCAAAGCCATGGCGGCGGTCTTAAAACCCAGCTCCTGCAGGCGCGCGATCCCAGGCTGCGGCCACTGGGAGGCGTCGCTTCCAATCCTGGTCCACGGGATCTGAAAAATGCTGCCCATGCTGACCCGTACCGCACGGCGGTACAGCGGGTCGCTGCACGACGGGGTGACCAGCACGGCGTCCATATTCAGTGCGGCGGCGGAGCGGAAGATGGCGCCGATGTTGGTCGAATCCACGATCCCTTCCAGGACCGCAACCCGGCGTGCGCCGGAGCATACCTCCTCCACACTGGGCAGGGGGGGACGGCGCATCGCGCACAGCACGCCGCGGGTCAATGGGTACCCGGTCAATTGGGCCAGCAGCTCCCGGGCAGCGGTATAGACGGGGATGGCTCCGCAGCGGGCAATGACGCCCTGGCCCTGTCCATCGATGTGCCTGCGCTCCATCAAAAGGGCGACGGGCTCATATCCGGCGTCCAGGGCCCGCTCGATCACCTTGGGGCTTTCCGCGATAAAGATCCCTTTTTCCGGCTCCAGTCGGTTGCGCAGCTGGGCTTCCGTCAGGCGGGCAAAGAGATCCAGTTCCGGCAGTGTAACGTCGGTTACCTCAACGATCTTAGGCATTGACAGCTCCTTCCGCAGAGTACGGTTCTTCCGTGCGCCGGCCAGCGCGCCGCAGCCGCAAGGCCTCCGGCCAGGCCCGAGGCTTATTCCTTGCCGCCGGAGAGAAGCGCCCAGAGGGCGGCGGGGCTGTCCGCAATGGTCTGGGCGCCGTGTGCGGTGAGAAAAGCGGCGTCCCGGAATCCCCAGCTGACCGAGATACAGGGCAGACCGGCGTTCTGCGCGGTCTGGATATCCACATCGGAATCCCCCACGTAGACCGCCCGCTCCCGGGCGGCGCCCAGCTCCTCCAACGCGCGGAAGACCGTATCGGGGGCGGGCTTTCGGGCCACGTTGGGGGATTCCCCGATGGCGACCGGGATACGCTCCCCCAGATACGTCAGGCACAGTCCCTTGACCGCGCCGTCAAACTTATTGGAGACCACCGCCGTCTGGATGCCCTGTGCCCGCAGCCGGTCCAGCAGCTCCAGAATACCGGGGTAGGGAGCGGTCCTGTGCTCCATATTCAGCAGGTAGTGGGCCCGAAAATCAGCCAGACAGCGCGCCTCCAGCTCCGGCGGGGTACCGCGGGGCACGGCCAGATGGAGCAGACGGGCCACGCCGTTGCCCACAAACTGACGGACCTCCTCCGGCGTGCGCGCGGGCAGGCCGTGCAGGGCCAGGGCGTAGTTGGTGCTGTCGGCCAGATCCCCAAGCGTGTCGAGCAGGGTGCCGTCCAGGTCAAAGATAACGGTGTCATAGGGTCTCATTGCCATTCAGAGCCTCCAGTTGTGGGATCGGGCGCCGCGGCGGCGCCGCCGGAAAAACCGCATTGCATCTGCTTCAGCAGGCATTATTAGAGTGTCTGCTGAAGCAACCGCCAAGCGGTTTATTCGTGCGGCCGCTGCCGCATCATTTCATCAAAAGGGCTATTGATAGCCCCTTTGATGAAATTGAGACATTGTTACAATGCGTATTTCCGCTGGGGCGCCGTATTGCTCCAGCGGAAGGGGCAAGGTTTTCTGGCTCATTTGCCAGAAAACCTTGCGCTTGAACAAGCCAATTGGCTTTGTTCGGTACGCATTATTATAACACCGTTTTCTTAAAGATGGAAGAGCCGGGCCAGCAGAAACCCGAGCGCCCCGCAGCCGGGAAAGGTGAGCAGCCAGGTCAGGGCGATCCCGCCCGCGACGCCGCGGTTCACCGGGCCGCCGGAGGCCGCGCCCACGCCCAGGATAGCGGCAGTTTTGGCGTGGGTGGTGCTTACCGGCAGTCCTGCCAGCGTACAAAACAGGAGGCACACCGCGCCGCCCAGGTCGGCCGCGAAACCCTCCCCGGGGGAGAGAGACACCATATCCCGGCCCACAGTGTTGATGATGCGCCTGCCGCCGATACCGGTGCCCAAGGCCATCACGCCCGCGCAGAGCAGCATCAGCCAGCCCGGAATGGAGAATACCCCCTCGGCGCGACCTCCGTCCGTCAGCGCGCAGCCCAGCAGGAACACGCCCAGGAATTTTTGCCCATCCTGCGCCCCGTGGAGAAAGGCCATGGCCGCCGCTCCGGCGACCTGCCCCCGGCGCAGCAGGCCGGCGCCGGGCCGCAGCCGGACCAACAGACGATGACAAAACCCGCCGGCCCAATACCCCAGAGTTACGGACAAGCCCAGCCCCAGCAGGACCCGGCCCCACGCCGCCCCCTGTACGTTGGCCCACCCGCCGGGCATCGCCAGGGCGGCCCCGGTGACTCCGGCCACCAGCGCATGGCTCTCGCTGGTGGGGATGCCGAAGCGCCAGGCCAGCGCGGCCCACGCCACAATGGCGCACAGGGCCGCGCACAGAGCGGACAGAGCGGCCCTGCCATCCCCGCCGAAGTCTGCAATGGTGTATAATGTCTCGGCCACCGTGGCGTTGTATGCGGTCATACCGGCCACGCCCAACAGATTGCACACGGCCGCCAGCACCGCCGCCCGCCGGAAGGGAAGCACTCCGGTCGCCACCGCGGTGGCGATGGCGTTGGGCGCGTCCGTCCAGCCGTTGACCAGCACCACCGCCAGCACCAGCAGGGCGGTCAGCGCCAGAATCGGATCCCCTGCCGCCCGGGCCAGAAAGTCCCCAAAGGAAGAAACCAAACGAACACCCCCCGTCCAGTGTACGGGGGGTGCGCGTGAGATATGAACGGACGGGGGTCAGCGGATCAGAATGCCCAGGATGCGGGCGGCTACCGCGGCCTGAGCGGCATCCAGAGTGGCCCCCTTGAGTTCGGCGCAGGTCTCCGAGAGCGTGATGTGATCAATGGTACATTCGGACAGGTCCACGCCCTTGAGGCAGGTACGGAAGAAATCGGCTCCGGTGAAGTCCACCCGCTCCAGCTTCAGGCAGCGCAGCCGCAGTTCGGTCAGCACGCTCTCGCTCCAGTTGGAGTCCGCAAGCTCCACGTTCTCCCAAGCGCCGCCGGAGAAGTTGGCGTAGCGAAAGCGGGAGCCTGAAATACGGGTCGAGCGGAGACGGCTGCGGCGGAAGTCGCAGCCCTCGCCCTTGCAGCCGGTGAGCGCGCAGTCCCGCCAGTAACTCTGGGCAAAGCGGCAGCCGGAGAAATCACACCCTTCCAGCCGGACGCCGTAAAAGCCGGTCCGGGTGAAATCGCACTGTGTAAAGCGGCATGCTTCAAAGGAAAGCGCCTTCAGGTCCAGCTCGGAGCAGTCCAGCCCCCGCAGCGTCTCGCCCCGAAAGCGTCCGCCCGCCAGAAGTCCGTCCTCCCGGGCGCGCTCCAGCGCCGCGGAACATGAGGGGGCCATGCCGGTCATCTCCTTTGCATCGTCAATACAGCCCGATGGTCGCCAGAATGCGCTGCACATCCTCGGCCCGGCGGCTCCAGGCGGCCTGGGTCCCATGCTCCCGGCGGCGCAGGCGGGCCCAGTCTCCGGTCTCGGCCAGAGCCCGTCGGCAGAGCCTGGCGTATTCCTCCGGAGAATGCGCGCCGTAGACCACGTCGGGAAAGGGCTCCACCTGTTCGCTCCGGTAGAGGGCCACCACGGGTTTTCCGGTGGAGAGGTACTCATACAGCCGGGAGGGCACCACGTCGTTCTCCGGGTCGCCCCGCCGGGGAAGGTCCAGGCACACGTCGAACCGGGAGAGGTAATCGGGTACCTCGACCGGGGGCACCGGGGACAAAAAGCGCACGTTGGGCAGCCGCTCCAGCGCCCGCGCCGCGGGATTCTCCTCCCGGCGGCCCAGAAAAACAAAGGAGCACCGGGGCAGAAGCTCGGCGGCGTGAAGAACGGGGGTCAGATCCAGGTCATGCCAGAGCGTCCCCGCATACCCCAGCACGGGACCCTCCAGGCGGCGCAGGGAGGCAGGGCATTCGCAGCCCTCCCGCACGAACATGGGGTGGTTGACGCCGTTGGGCAGCAGGGCAATGTTGTCGTTGCAGGGCGAGAGGTGATCGGCAAGCCCCTGGGAAGCCGCAAAGATCACGTCGGCGGCCAGAGCCAGATCGCTCTCCCAGCGCAGGGGAAGGCCGGGCCAATCCCGGTCGCAGTCATACACCAGGGCCCGGAAGTTCAGGTGCTCCAGCAGGTGCACCGCCTGGGGAGCGGTGCACCAGAGCACGGGTTCCCGGAAGCGGTGGCGGTCCAGCTGCTGCTGAATAAAGCGGGCCTGCCGGCGCCAGACGCCCCGGAACAGGAGCTGATAGCGTTCCTCCACCGCGGGTACCGGGGGGAGGGTATAAACCGTCAGGCCGGGGCGCAGTTTGCGCCCCGGCTTCCGCCAACGCCTGCCCGGCGGCTCAAAATAGAGCACCTGGGCGCCCTTCAGCCGGGTCATCAGCTGCTGGGTGCGGGTGGGCACGGCCTGCCACGGAGCGCTGGCCAGGCATACATATTGGTTCATGGCCGGGTCACCTCGCCTCCAGAAGCCGCCGGGCGGTCTCCTGGTTGCGGCGCTCCACCTGGCGCAGCCGGTCCACGCCGCCGGAGAGGAATTCCGTATCCCCGATGCGCGCGCAGGCGGCGTCGATGTGGGCGCACAGGGCTTCCAGCGTCACCTGGTCCAGATCGGTATACAGATCCTGGCCGATATAGGACAAAAAGGAGCTGATCTTCTGGTCGTACACCACGCCTACCAGGGGCACCCCCTGTCCGGCGGAAAAGACCAGCGCGTGCAGGCGCATGGATACCACGGCCTGCATCCGGGCAAACAGGCCGATGGTGTGGTCGGAGCGGCCGGTATCCTCCAGAATGTGATAGGGCGCCTTCATGTCCCGGGCGGCCAGCCGGGCGGCGCTCACATCCAGCCGCCGTTCGATGGGCAGAAACACGGGGATCAGACCGTAGGCTTCCCAGGCGTAGTCCGCCGCCGCGCCGAAGAGCGCGGCCTTCTCTTCAAAGCCGGGCCAGGGCCGCAGGGCAAAGCCGATGTAACGCCCCTGGGGATCCAGGCCCTGCCGTTCCAGCAGGCCGTCCACCACCTGGGGCGGGGCCGCGGGGAGGATAACGGTGGGGTCGGCGGAGAGGAGGACCTCCGGCCGGGTGACGCCCATATCCTCCAGCTCCGCCTTGGAGTGGGTGTCCCGCAGGGTGATGGCGTCCACATGCCGCTGGAGCACCCGGGCCGCCCGCCGGCGGTTGGCGGGGGCGTGGATGGGGCCGATGCCGCAGCCGTACATCATCACACGGTTGCCCAGCAGTTTGGCCGCAGAGATGGTAAACAAATAAAACCACAGGGAGCGGTGGCTGGTCACGTCCTGCATCAGAGAGCCGCCGCCGTTGATGTAGAGCCGGGTCCTGTGCATCCGCCACAGAAAACGGGGGAAGGCGAAGGTGTAGATCGAGTTGACCCGATAGGTCCGGCGGGTCTCCTCCGGATTGCGGGAGAGGACCCATACCGGAAGATCCGGGTCGATCTGCCGCAGCTCGGTGACGATGGCCTCCAGAATGGCGTCGTCTCCGGCGTTGCCGCGGCCATAGGCGCCGCACACCAAGGCCCCGTCCCGCCGGTAGGCGCGTTCCTTTCGGCGCAGGATGGTCTCATAGATCGTGAGCTGCCGCTCCAGGGTGCTCTCCAGGGAGTAGTCCTGTCTGGCCCGCTGGTAGAGCCGCTCACCCAGGTGTTTCCGCAGGACGGGGTCCCCGGCCAAAGCGGCCAGATGGCGGGAGAGCCCCTCCGCATCCCCGGCCTCGAACAAAAGGCCGTGGATCCCGTGCTCGATCAGATAGGGGACGCCGCCCACCCGGCTGGCCACCGTGGGCAGGGCGGCGCGGGCCCCCTCTGTGAGGGAGTAGGGAAAGGTCTCCGACAGGGAGGTGAGGGTATTCACATCGATGGCGTGATAAAAGCTGTCGGTATCGGTGATCCACCCGGCGAAGCACACCTGCCGCTCCACGCCCAGCTCCCGGGCCAGGTTTTTGAGCATCTCCATCTCATCGCCGTCTCCGGCGATGAGCAGCCGCAGATTGGGACACGAAGAAGCGGCCAGGGCGAAGCCGCGGACCAGGGTGGCCACGTCCTTTACCGGGTTGAGCCGGGCGGCGATACCGACAACCACGGAGTCTTCGTCCGCTTGCAGGCCCACCGAGCGGAAATACTCCGCGCGGGAGAGCGCGGGCGTGCGGGGGGTGAAGTCGATGCCGTTATAGATGGTGAAGAGCCGGTCCGGATCAAACCCGCGGGAAATGAGCAGATCGGTCATGGCGTCGGACACGCCGATGCGGTAGTCCAGCCGGCGCAGGGCAAACGCGTTGATGCTGCCATAGGTCAGACGGGAGAAGGGGCGGCCCAGATAATCCAGCCGCCAGTCCGAGTGGACGGTGGTGACCACCGGCAGTCCCGTAGCGCGCCGCAGCAGGGCGCCCATCATGTTGCCCCGTGCCCCGTGGCAGTGGATGAGCTCATAGCCGCCCGTGCGGATCAGGCGTTTGAGGGCGGAATAGGTGCGCAGCAGATTGCGGCCGGGGAAGACTACGGTAGGGATGCCGAGCGCCCGTGCCTCCTGCGCGAAAGGGCCCTCCATAAAGCAGACCATGGTCACGTCGATGCGCCGGGACAGGTTCTGAAGCAGGGAATGGACGTGGGTCTTGGCGCCGCCGCTGTCGCCGCCGGAAATCAGGTGGATGACCTTCATCAAGAGGACCTCCAAAAAAGACTTGTGAATCAATGGCCGGATATGGTACAATACCGGAGTACCCCTGTATTGTACCAAGTATTATGTCAATTTACAACCTCGGAGGATGCAAAAGATGATGGATGAAAAGGGCCGTCTGTTCGGCAAGATCAATATCGTGGACCTGCTGGTGATCCTGGTGATCATCGTGGCGGCGGTGGTGCTGGGCGTGAAGTTTTTGGGCGGGAACAACAACGCCATCAATCCCAAGACGTATAAGGTTACGTATACCGTGCTGGTGGAGAATGTGGAGCCGGAAGTCTATGAGAATATCCAGGAGCATATCCCCTCCACGCTGATGGCCTCCGGCGAACTGCTCAACGGTCAGGTGACCGGCGTGACCGCCGTGGAGCATGAACAGCGCGCCCGGCTGAGCGATACCGGCAATGCGCTGGTGCTCCCCATCGGGGATGGCAAGCTGGATCTGACCTTCACCATCGAGTGCAATGTGGTCAACGTGATCACCACGGAGATCGGCACCCAGGAAGTGCGTATCGGCAAGACCCATATTGTCAAGACCGATAAGTTCGAGCTGGCCAACGGCACCATCCTGAGCTGCGTCTGGGAGGAAAACTGAACCTGCGGAAGAAAACGAGCGGGGCGGCGGTTTTACCGCCGCCCCAGTTTGGCTGTCTGGAGGAGATCGGATGCCCCAATGGTTTTGGACGGCGGACGGCGCCGTTTTGCTGTGGATCCAGGAGACGCTGCGCTGCGCCCTGCTGGACCCCATTCTGATCGGGTATACCCACATGGGAGACGTGGGGCTGTTATGGATCGCCCTGTCCCTGCTGCTGCTGGCGTTCCGGCCCACCCGAAAGGCGGGGATGCTCGGCCTGCTCGCTCTGCTGATCGGCATGCTCTGCACCAACGTGGTGCTGAAGCATCTGGTGGGCCGGGCGCGGCCCTGGCACACGGTGGCGGGGCTGGTCCCGCTGATCGCGGAGAACGATCCCAACTCCTTTCCTTCCGGCCATACCTGCGCGGCCTTTGCCGCCGCAGGCGCCTGGTGCCGCACGCTGCCCCGCCGGTGGATGAAGCGCGCCGCCGTGGCGCTGGCTGCGCTGATGGGCTTCTCCCGGCTGTATGTGGGGGTGCATTTCCCCAGCGACGTGCTGGCAGGCCTTTGCGTGGGGCTGCTGAGCAGCGCGCTGGCGTGGCTGCTGTGGCGCCGCTTTACCGCCTGGAGGGACTTGGAGCGGAAAAACTGACCATTCGGGGGGCGCGCCCCCATGCAACGGCATGGTCCGGTCTTATTTCTCGTACTCCGGGCACTGATACCGGGGCTTGCCCCGGCTGGCCGTTCCATACTCGATGGCCCCGGCCGGGCAGCCGCAGATGCAGGCCATGCAGTGGGTGCAGCGGCCGCCCCAGACGGGCGTCCCGTCCCGCAGCCGGAGGTTGCCCAGCGGGCAGGCGTTTTCACACTTGCCGCAGCGGATGCAGGCGTCGGAAACCGTGAAGGGCTTGGCCCTGACGATAAACCGGTAGAACGCGGCGTTGACAATGCCGGACTTCAGCTTGTCGGTCAAACCGGCCTTGACTGCGGGGAAGTCCCGCCCCGACCGGATGCAGCCGATACCGCGCTCCAGCGCGGGCTGGGCGGCGGCGATGATCTTGCGGGCCTCCGCCTCCTCCGGGGCGTCGAACAGGGCGATGTAGTTTTCCGGCATGACGACAGGGAGGGTTCCGCGATGGCGGAGCCCTTTTTTCCTGCAGAGTGCCTGGTTGTACCGCGCTGCATTGCCGATCTCGCTGCCGCAGGTCATGACGAAGTAAGCGTCCCGGCTGCCCGCAAAACTGCCGTTTTGGATCAGCCGGGCGAAAACCCGGGGCAGCTGCCAGCCGTAAGTCGGAGCCGCAAATACCCAGGGCTTCTCCGAAAACAGCTCCGCCGCGATGCCGTCCCGGATGAAGGGAACGGCGTCCAGCAGCGTATCCTCCAGTTGGTCCGCCAGCTGCTGGGCACAGTACCGGCTGTTGCCGGTGCCGGTAAAATAAACGATCAGATGGATCCCTCCTCAGATGACGATTCCCTCGCAGTGGCCGCTCCCATGCTGGATGATCCGGGCCGTCCGCCCGGCGAAGGTCTGGAAGCGCACCTGGAATTTTTCATTGCCGTTGCAGACTTCTCGGGCCCTGTGTGCTTTTCCTCCCAAGCGTTCAATACCGCAAGCTGTTCGGGCGTGTGGAACCAGTGCTCGCCGCGCTCCATGACGGTCAGGCCGCAGCCGAACCGGCGGGCGAAGGCGTCCGCCGTATCCCGATCTGTCAGGGTGTCCCGCCCGGCATATAAGATCTCGGTGGCGGCGTTCCATTTCGTGATGGGGTGGGCCCGGACGTATTGCAGATACCGCCAGGAGAGCGTCTCGCCGAAATCAGTGGCGATCTCGCCCTCACGCTCCAGCCGCGTCTCGTCGACCAGGGCCAAGCCCATCCGGTTCCGGATCAGCTGTTCCATGTCCAGCACCGGCGATACCAGCAGCGCCTGCTCCGGCGGCATGTCCGCCAGGGCCAGCAGGGAAAACCACGCGCCGATGCTGTTGGAGCGCAGGCTGATGCGGCCCCAGCGCCCGCGCAGGTACGCCATCACGCCCCGCAGTTCCGGGACGACCTGCCAGGGGACGAAGCCCGATTCCTCTTTCCGTGCGCCGTGTTCGGGCAGGTCAATGGCCAGCACCTGCGCGCCCTTGGGGCAGACGATCTCCCCGAAGGCCGCCCCCTCTTCCTTGCAGCCGCATTTGCCGTGGACGAACAGCCAGACCCGGTCGGACGGCTCGCCGTATAACACGGCGGAGATGCGGCCGAGCAGTAATACGTTCCGTTTCATGGCGCGGCCTCATGGAAGGATTCGCTTTAAACCGGCGACATCCAGTAAATTGACGGTTTGGAACTTTCCCTGATAAAACACCGCCCAGTTATTGAATACGCAGGGCAGCTCCTTTGCTTTTTGCAGCGTATCCACCTGAAGAAAGGATGCCGGGACCCCGTTCTCCTCACAATAGGTCTGGAGCCGCTCCACGCTTTGAACAACAAAGGGACACTGAAAATCATAGTAAACGGTCAGTTCCCTGGGCTCAATTTCCTGCCGCTTTGCGTTTGGGGCGAACTTCGGCATGGTCCCATCAAAGGAAAGCGCCAGCAGCGCATAGCCGTTTTCCGTGGTATCGGCCACCTCAAAGCCATATTTCTTCGCAAAAGTCTGGTCGGAGAGCCAGGCTTTTTGCTTGGCCGCTCCCAGCATGCAGACGCCGGATTTTCCCTGCGCCCTGGCATCCGCCAGGCAATACTCCATCAGCGCCGTTCCGTAGCCCTTTCCCTTTTGTTCGCCGTTCACCCACAGGCAGTACAGGTAGAGGTAATTGTCCCCGGTGACCGGGACCCAAGCCGTCTCCAGGGGTGCGTATTCCACGAACACCGCAGCCCTGGCGTTGAGCTTTCGAAAGACATGCCCCTCCCGCAGGCGCTCTGCAAGCCATTGCCGCTTGGCCTCCACACCCGGATGGGGCTTTTTGCTGCGGATGATACAGCACAAATGCTCACTTGCCAGGTTCTCCGGCGTCAAGTTGATAAAGTCCGCGCACATGTGATCGTTCTCCTCTCCACAGACGGGGGGGGGGTTCCCCGTTCTTCTGCTGTACAAAACACAATGCAGGAGGACCGTTTGCTTCCAAGGTCGGGTCAACCTGCTTCGGTTCGTTCCGGCCCGCGATGGCGGCAAAGCGGAAACGCACCAAGGCCATCCGTATCCCCAAACCGCTTCTTGCCGCGGCCCCTTTTTCCGGCCCCGCTACCGGGCTCCTCCCGATCCCCGTCCCCCGAACATCCGGAGTGATTTGCCAAGGGAAGAGGCGCATGGGGCTATAGGGTCAGCCGGTTCATTTCATCCTGCAGACGCGCCAGGAACTGTGCGGCAGGAGCGCCGTCCATCTGGGTATGGTGAAATTGAAAAGAGACGGGAAGCGTTGTGCTTAAAAATCGCTTGCGATATCTCCCCCAAAGCAGAAAAGGATTGTTGTAAAAACCTGTGTAGAGATTGACCATACCGTCTATTTCATAGCCGGCCAGTGCAGAAGTGCCGATCACCATCCAATCTTCCCCCAGACAATACGCTTCCCCGGTCGCGCAGACTGCTTGGGTCAGCCTGAGATAATCCAGGTTGAATTGCTCCAGGTGGTCGGAATAGGGAATGTCACAGGTGCTTAACTCGCCATCCCGCGTCGTAACGACGGTATTGACGGCGAGCTTGTCATACTGCATGAGCTTATCCCCGACCGGGAGAATATAAAATTCCTCCGTCTGCGCGGCCGCCTTGCCGATGCACCAGCACATGAGCATATGGAACTTACAGCCGCTTTTGCGGCTTACCCGGACAAGGCGCGTTACATCCAGAGTTTTGAACAGCGTCACCATCGGCATGGGCGCTTTCATCCATAGCTCGAACGCCGGAGCGCGTTTTGTCTGTTTCGGATCGATTTCTTTTGCCATTCCGTTTCCTCCGTCAATCAACGCGGGCCAAGCCGTCCAGGACGGCGCCGCTTTTTTGCCATGCCCCGCATGCCGATAAAAAACGGCCTGCCGGCGTTTCCAATCTTGCGGGGATGGGCCTGTTTCCACTTTTTGAAACAGGCGTTAATCCTCGCGATCCCGTGACTTGCGCCGCCTCTTTGCCTGAACCAGCGTATAGCTCATGTCGATCAGGTTTTTGATCTCCTCGTTTGAAACCGTGCCGTTCAGCAGGATACTGACCCAGCTGCTCTTGTTCATGTGATACGCGGGCAGAAATCCCGCCTGCAGCCACAGAGAACCAACAAGCAGTGGGGCACATTTCACATTCAGTACCTCCGCGTTCCCCGTGCCGGCCAAACCCAGTTTGTCCCTGGGTACGTCCATCATCACGCCATACCATTTGCCGCGGGGGCTTCGCAGCACTGCATAGTGGGGATAACGGGCCCACGGATCGTCCGGAAGCGTCCCATACTGCCGCTGCACCCATTCCAAGACCGCCTGTCGATCCATGAAGGAACCACTCCTTATCTTTTTTCCCACAGACCGCGCCGGTCCGGCGCCCACTGTTCCGCCCTGCACTCGATCACCAACTCCTCCAGCGACGAGAGGCTGGCCGCGATGAGGACGATGACCAACGTCCAGCGGGACCCGGTCAGCACCAGCGCAAAGGGGTACAGAGCCAGCAGAACGCCGGTACACTTGTTTCCCCAGGTGTGCAGAAAGCCAAAGCGCCCGAAGCGCAGCCGGGCGGCCAGCGCCGCGGCAAGACGGACCGCCGCGGCGGCGCAGATCCACAATGTCAGCCAGGGATCCGGGGCGGCCAGGGGCCAAAGCCGCCATACCAGTACCGCCGTTACCGCCAGATCCGCCGCCGAATCCAGCCGCGCGCCGAACGCGGAGCAGGCATTCAGGCGCCTGGCGGCCAGGCCGTCCAGCACATCGGTCAGGCAGCAGAGCAGGTACAGCGCCAGAAACCGCGTTGAGACCTCGGCGGCCAGCAGCCCCAGGGCCAGCGGGAACCGTGCTGCGGTGAGCAGGCTGGGCAGACGGTTTCTCATGGAAGCTGCCCCAGCACGGCTGTGATATCCTTTAAAATCAGCGGCTGCATGCTGTCGCGGTAGCGGCTCAGGTCGGCGTGCTCAAGCGTCCGGCGGATGCGGGGGATCAGACGGGGCTGGGCCGCGGCGATTTCCGGCAGCGCCTGAATGCACTGCCGGGCGGTAATGGGCTTCTCGTCGGTGACGTGGCGGAAAAATTCGTCCATCAGAGCCTCAAAAGCCTCCGCGCTTGCCCACCGGGCATTGGCGGCGAGAAGGGAAATGGCGCGGTTGCGCACCAGAGAATTTTTGTGGCGGAGGAGCGCTGCGAAATCCGCCAGGTAGGGCGCCCAGCGGCTGCTTTCCCGGCTTTCCGCCGCGATCTGGTCTGCCCAGGCGCGGGCGTCTTTCACGTCCCTGCTGGTCAGACGGGCGATACAGTTGGATGGTTCCATACTGGCTCCCTCCTATTTCGCACGTGCGAAGTCATGTGCCTCCCGCAGCCAGCCCGTCTGCGCCCCGGGCGGCTGCGCCGCTTCCAATACGATGACGGGGCGGGCCCGGCGGTTGGGATAGGGCGCCGCAGCAGCAGCCGCCCGGGGCGAATCCGTCCGGCAGGAGAGACCGAAGAACAGCAGTTCGCCGGTTGCCGCCGGAATCGCTCCTTTGCTGCCAGTATACCACGCAAATCCTTGCAGGGAAAGACTTGTGTACCGGGCTGTGCGCAAATCCGAGACAAATCTTGCGTTTTGGCAGCGACAGGGTTATAATCACCTCGTGGTCCGGACCCGCGGTCCGGCCAACATCAACGGTTAGGAGATTGCTGTTTGAAACACAACGCCTTGGAGATTGTGGGCTGACCGGGAGGTTTGCCGGACACGATCTCACGAACCTCCCATCATTGCCATGCTACAATTTTGAGGAGGTAACCCCTATGAACCAAGATTACACCATCCGTTTGGAAACGAAAAACGACTACCGCGAAGCGGAACAGCTGACGCGCGAGGCCTTTTGGAACGTGTACCGCCCCGGATGTCTGGAGCATTATGTCCTGCACGTCCTCCGGGACGATCCCGCCTTTGTCCCGGAGCTGGATTTCGTGATGGAGCGGGACGGCAGGCTGATCGGCCATGTGATGTATCTGCGCTCCGAGATCCATGGGGACGACGGACGGGTCATCCCCATCATGACCTTCGGCCCCATCAGCATCGCGCCGGACTGCAAGGGGCAGGGCTACGGGACCCGTCTGCTCCGCTGCTCCATGGAGGCGGCCCGGAAGCTGGGAGCAGGCGCCCTCGCCATTACCGGCAACATCGGCTTTTACGGAAAATCCGGCTTTGTGGTGGCCTCGACCTGCGGCATCCACTATTTTGCGCAGCCGCGGGAGGCGGAGGTGCCCTACTTCCTGATCCGGGAGCTGGAGCCCGGCTTCCTGGACGGCGTCACCGGCGTATACCGTGACCCGGAGGGCTACTTTGTGGACGAGGCGGCCGCGGAGGCGTTCGACGCCCTGTTCCCGCCCAGGGAAAAGCGGAAGCTGCCGGGGCAATTGGTGTAGCGAACAAGGGAGCGGCCCATTCGGGCCGCTCCCTTGCCGTATGGCGCTCACGGTTTCTCTTTTACGGCGATCCAGATCTCGCAGGTATAGTCCGGGTTTTGGACGTCCGCCGAGGGATAGACCTCCAGCTCCACGCCGCTGCCGTACTCGTAATTGCTCTGGGGGAAGAACTCGGTGCAGATTTGCTGATAGGTCTTTTGGAACGCATCGGGCATCTTGCCCTTGCAGGTGAAAACCGCGTAGGTGTGCGCCGGGATCTCGATGACCTCCAGCCCCTCGTCCTTCACCTCGGCCCCGTTGTAGGGCGCGCCGATCCCGTAGGGGAATGCGGAATCGTCCATCTCGCCCGAGAAGCAGATGCCCATCAGGCCGCCGGTCGGATGGAAATCGGCATACTTGCAGATGGCCTCTATGGTCCCGTTCCGGCCGCATTCGTTCCAGAATGCCGAAATGTCGGCGGTGGCCATGTCGCCCTGGGGCTTGAAGACCTGTTTTTTCCTGCAGATTACCGGAAACGCGTCCTTCGCCACAATTCTGTAATCCATCGTGTTGCCTCCTGTTAAAATCAATTTGACGGACAACCTGGAAAAGGATTTGACCGTTCCGCCCCGTCGCGCGTCGGTGGGGCTGATGCCGTGGAACCGGGCGAAGGCTCTGGAAAAACTCTCCGGGGTGTCGTAGCCGTACTTCATGGCGATGTCGATGACCTTTTCGTCCGTCTGCTGCAGCGCGCAGGCGGCCAACGTCAGACGCCGCATACGGATGTAGTCCCCCAGTGTAAAGCCGCAGAGCATCCCAAACATTCTCTGGAAATGAAAGGCTGAGGAGCAGGCCTGCTTTGCCGCCTGCTCATAGTCGATCGCTTCCGTCAAGTGGGCTTCGGTGTAGTCCAGCGCCCGCTGAATCCCGGTGATCCAGTCCATGGCAGATCCCTCCTCCGTCTGAATGGATTATCGCAGATTTCGGCAGCAAAAGCCTGACATTCTGTGCTTTGTGTTGTCAGGCCTCGGAACGTTTCACCGCCCGCAGTTCGATGTACCCTCTGCCGCCCCGGGGCTCCAGCTGGATACGGGGATTTTCGTCGTCCCAGCGGTAACCGATGAGGCCCGGGTCGTAGCGGTCCATGGCCTCCTGCACCGCCTGGATCGCCTCGCAGAAGTCCTCCTCCGCAAAGGGCTCCCCCTGGAACATCAGATAGGACGCGGCGGGCAGCCGGATGACGTCGAAGCCTTCGGGGACGGGGCCGTCGTAATCCTGCGCCACTTCCACGCCCTGCACGTAGGAGGAGGTGCCGGGCGTCTGGTAGGGCGGGCGCAGCCACAGGCACACCGGCTCGCCGCAGAGGGATTTTATGCTGGTGAGCACGCCCCACACGTCGCAGCCTACTTCTTCACAGTAGCCCATGTACTCCTCCGCCTTTACGCCCCGCTTGAGGATGACCTGACGCTCAGGCTTCTCCACCACTTGAATGAACACGTTTTTGATCCCGCTCATTTCACATCGCTCCTTATGCAAATATTTCCGGAATTTGACGCCGTAGGCGGTAAAAAGAGCGAGAGGGACCGGGCGCATGGCATATTCTTGGGGTTGCAGCCGAACTCCCGCAGAAAGGCCCGCTGGTAGCCGTCCACGCTCTCGAAGCCGCAGTCATAGGCCGCGTCGATGATGCGGATGCGCTCGTCCCGCAGCCGCAGGGCGGACTTGGAAAGCCGCAGGCGGCGGATGTAATCGGCAGGGGAGCAGCCGGTGTGCTCCCGGAAGATGCGGCGGGCGTACCAGGGGGAGAACAGCGCCGCCCGGGACAGGCCGGCCAGGGTGATCTCCTCGGCCAGGTGGGCTTCAATGTAGTCCTGCATCCGCTGGACGGCCAGAATCGGTTCCTTCACGCGCTTCACCTGCTTTGACGTGCTGATCCGGATGCGCAGGCGGTCAGGCGAAAATCCTTGGCCCGACCGCGGGGGGCAGGGCTGCGGGGCCAAGGCCCTGCCTCCTCAGGGAAACGCATCCGTGTTTCACCTGAAATACGCATTGTGACAATGCCCGCATGCTCCCAAACGTCTCTGGCGCCCTGCGGCCAAAGCGTATTGCGCTTTGGTTCACAGGCATTATTATAACAAAGAGCAAAGGAATTTTCTCGACGTTTTTTGCTCCGTCAAAAGGCTCTGCTGGGTCTGGGCGTTTTTTCAAACGCGCCGAGACGGCGGAAACCGCATTGTTGTGACAGAGGGGGCCTGCTTCCTCACGGCGGCGGCGGAACAGACCCATCGATGCGCGGCCGTTGGGGCGTTCCAGCATATAGGCGCTGCCGTGCCGGCGGAGGTGCGGTTCTTTCAGGCCGGGAAAACAGCGCCGCTCCCAGCGGTGCAGAACAGGCGGAAACTTGCATGGTCCGTTGCATCGTTCCTCTCTGCGCAGACGTTGAAACGGAGATGACGCATACCGCCGCTCCCTCTGCTGATGGGCCGGTTGGGCGATACCCCCGGTTGGTGATGCCTGCGGCTGCCCCGCCTTTTTTCTATTGTACCATAGGTTTAGGCGTCTGTGCGTACTTTTCCGGCAACTTTATGGCAGGATCTGTTTTGGTACTTCCGCTCCGACCCCTCCAACGCGTTGAAGGGGTCGGAGAGGCCGGGAGCCGAAGCCCCCGGCCCTTTCACTAGGTGGTCTTTTCAAATCGCTTGGCTTGCTTTGCCAGCCCCTCCCCTATAGGGGAGGGGCGGATGAGAGTCGGAAATTGTTTTTCTGCGGTCTGGTCCAATTGAGAATGATATCAGTGGCAACCGTGCACGATACTCAGGAATTAGGAATTTCAGAAACGATACCGTGGTTTGCAGAGGATACGCCATGAACGATAGTACCGTCTGTGCAAATGATATTGATCGTATCTGTGGTGCCTGCGGTAGCATTCAACACCCAGTTGCCAGTAACAGTAATATCCTTCCACTGCTCCATTGTCCCGCTGTAGTTGATGGTAGTCAGGTTTTTACAGTCGCGGAAAGCCATGCTGCCGATTTCGGTAATACCGGCGTGTAGGGTAATTTCAGTAATGCCGGTGTTTCTAAAGGCATTGTCGGAGATCACGGTAACGCCGGCGGGAACATTAATGGAGGTAATTCCTTCTGCCTCGTAGAAAGCGTTCGCAGCAATTTCCGTAACATTTTCAGGGATGACCACGGTGCCGGTCAGACCGGACTGCTGGAAAGCGCCCTCATCAATCTTCTGCAGATCAGCAGGCAGAGTGATGGAGTTCAGTGCCGTTGCCTTGCGGAATGTACGGTTGCCAATGCTGGTAATGCTGTCGGGCAGGGTGACGGAAGTGACCGTGGTGTTGCTGTCAAAAACGCGGTCTCCGATAGCGGTGACAGATTTACCATTAAATGTATCAGGGATAACCACAGCAGAAGCGTCACCGTTGTAGGAAATATAAGAAAGCGTATTTTCACCATCTTCAGCATACCAGACATCGTTCTCGGAATCATAGGTAGCGGCACCAGCAGTTAGAAGCGCTTTGACTTGATTGTCTGCTACGGCAACACCTGCAATTGTGCAGTTGGTGAAGTCAAGGTTTTTCGCTATTGAAGGATCTAGGACGAAACCGGCTTCAAAGTCACAACTATCAAAAGTGGTATCCTGATAAGGACGCAGGAAGGCGTAGCCGGCACCCTCACCGAAGGAGCAGTTGGTAAACTTCACTTCTGCAAACATATTGCTGTAGGAAGTCCAGCCATTGATGGTGGAGTTACTGACCAGCAGTTTATACTCGCTGACGGTGCTGCTGTCACCATGGATGGTATAAACAGGACCATCAATGGTCACATTGTCGATTACCAGGTCAGAGGACAGACCACCGGTCATAATGCCGCGGAAACCGCTGTCAATGGTCAGATTCTTGATTGTGCCGCCGGTAGTATAGACAGTGCAGTCCCATGTGTCGTCCAGACCTACAGCGGACAGCGTTTTGCCGTTGCCGTCCAAGATGCCGCCCCTAACGGCCAGCGCAGACTCGTTATTGCCATAGCCAGCCACAAGCTGGTCGGCAGGAACCGTGATATTATCGCTCAACACGACCGCTTTACCAGAAGCAGTGGCAGCCTGTATAGTGGTAATTTCATTGGACACGGTATTTGCCCAACTGCCGACAGCAGTCACAGTGCCGTTGTTGGCAGTCACGTGCACCTTGCCTATAAATGCGTTTTCGTTGCCATAGGGAGACTCGGTAGTCATGCTGTTGTAGTTCAGCGTGATGGTTGCGTCCTCTGCAACGGTAACGCCGACAGTTCTCTCACCAGCAGTATTTACGCCGAAGATGGCTCCAACGCCGCCCCAGGATTCAGCGTAGTCGGGGCTATCCTGATAGCTGACGGTGTTGGCGCCGGCAATCGTCACATTGGTAAGGGTGCCGGCTTCGGCGTTGCCGGCGATGATGCCCGCCTGTTCGCCGGCGGCGGTTACGTTTTCAAGCGTAAGGTTTTCCAGGGTGCCGGCGCCCAGATAACCGGCGAAGCCGCTTTTTGCCGTGGCGTCCATGCCGCAGGTCAGGTTGGAGACCTTGTGACCCTGGCCGTCAAAATTTGCCCAGTGCATAGCCATAGGTGTCCAGGTCTTACCGGACATGTCCACATTCTGAGCAAGCTTGAAATAGATGATATTGCCTTCACTGGGCGTCACGGAAGCGATAACATCTGCAATCGCCATCATGCCGTCGGCGTTGAATACAACATAGTTCTTGTTGTCAACCGTCTTGCAGGTCTGCTCTGCGCCCGCAAGGATCACCTTGTTTCCTTCCGCGGTGGGATGGATGGAATCCGTCTCATAGATATAGTTGCCCTGATCGCCGGCAGCACAGTCGGTAAAGGTGCTGTCCGTGATGGAAATGCTCGCCGCAGCCGCAACAGTTCCCAAGGCCACGCCGGGCTTTCCTGCATTATTAAAGGTACAATTGGTTACACGGATGGTGCCGTTGGCACCATTATCATCATGGATTTTCAAGCCACGGTTAGAGGGGAAGGAGCAGCGGTCAAAACTCACCGTACCGCCGTTGACCCATGCGGAATAATAGGCATCCTCAGCATTCTTAAAGGTGCAGCCCGTGAATGTGACCTCAGGAGCAGGGCCGGAAGCAACATTCTGAGTCACATGGAAGCCGTTTTCAAAGGTCACATTCTTAAAAGCGGCCTTGCCCTGCACTTTTCCGAACATCCAATACCAAGAGGTCGGGTTGTAAGTTACCGCATCGGTAACAGTCAGGTTCTTGATAGTCAAAGTTCCGTTGGTGACATAGAGAGGAGTGACGCCTTGGCCGATCAGATGGAGCTTGACATTATCGGTTTGGCCTTCGATAGTCAGATTGCCGTCAAACATAGCGGCACCGTCATGGGTGGAGCCGGTGGTATACTCGGCATCTTTCAGCAGAGTGATGGTATCGCCATCTTCTGCGTACTTGAGGGCCAGGTCAAGGGTCTGGTAGTAGACATTGCCGATCTTTGCCGCGGCCTCGGCGGGGAGGGTGGTAGTCCAGACAAAGAATTCCGTGCTATCACTGCTTCTGATATAGTTATACTGATAATAGCTGTCGGGGGCATCCACGACGTCCCAGTCCAGCAGCTCGCTCCAGATTTGGTTAGCCTCGCTCAGGGTGCCGCTGGTCAGGGTGAACTTTGCGCCGCTCTTGTCCACATTGACCGCGCCCCAAGAGTTGCCGCTGGTGTTCAGGTTGGTGGCGGTCACTGTGGAGGCGTTGACGACCAGACCAGCGTTCTTGCTGTTCTGAAGCGTCACATTGCTCAGGGTCACGCCCGTGGCCTGATAGACGTTCAAGCCGCAGGCCTGACTGCTGCTGTTCAGGGTCACATTGGACAGCGCCACATTGTTGGAACTGATATGAACCAGATTCTTGTAGCCGTTCTCGCCGCTCCAAGATGTATTGTTTGCGGAAATGGTCTTTCCGTTGCCGTTGATGGTCAGGGGTTTGTCGATGCTGAGCTGTGCGGTCAGCTGAATGTTATCCAGCAGAACGATGGCGTCGTTGGTACTGGCGGCATTTACAGCGGCTTGCAGCGTCTCGTAGCCGGTAGAGCCAATCGACGCGACATAGGTCTTGCCGGAATCGGCAGGCGCTACATAGGAATAGCCGCAGACGGTGCAGGTATACTTCGTGCCGCCCTCGACAGCAGTGCCCGCATCATAGGTACAGGCTTCGTCATCACAAATATAGTGGCCGCAATCGTTGAAACGGACACACTTGATATCGTGAGTTCCGTTGCCGTTGCTGATCGGCTTGTCTTCCTTGTGGCCCAGAGCCGGAATGGCCTCTGTATAACTGGCGCCGCAGGAGCAGGTATACGTTTTCACGCCCTCTGCGGTACAGGTGGGCTGGGTGGTTACCGTCCCGATATAACTGTGCCTGTGGCTGGAGCCGCCGGAGGAACCGCCGCCGCTGTTGCCGGACCAATGGGCGTACAGAGTCAGGTCCGCAATAATCGCATCATCAAAATCAAACTTCGTGCCGCCGGCCGTTTTGGTGTACCAGCCGTCAAAGCCATAGCCGCTGCGGGTAGGATTCTTAGGCTTCTCAACAGTCTCGCCAGCATCGACCTTCACAGTCTCGTAAGTACCCTTGCTGCCATAGTTATACTCGAAGGTAACAGTGAACTCACCTTCCGTCTCAATACCGCCCAGGATCTCTTCGCAGAAACGATACAGGATCACTGCGGCCTGTGCGCGGGTGGCGCTGCCTTGTGGAGAAAGGGTAGTGTCACTGGTGCCGTTCACCAGGCCGGAATGATTGGCCCACTGCATGGCGACACGGGCATAGCTGCTGATGCTGGATGCGTCCGAATAGCCGGACAGGTCGGCGGCTCCGCTCACATCATACTCCTTATACGCGGCGTAGCGGTACAGAATGGCAGCCATCTGCTCCCGGGTGATGGGGTCGTTGGGGCCGAACCTGCCGTTCCCATAGCCGCCTACAATGCCGTTTGCTGAGGCCCATTCCACGGCGTCGGTATAATACCGGCCTGCCGTCACATCCGCAAAGGTACCCGATGTGGATACGGCGGGGGTGCCCTCCAGCCGGTGGAGGATGGTCACGATCATGCCGCGGGTGGTCGTGGTGTCCGGGCTGAAGGTCGTGGCGCTGGTGCCGCTCATCAGCCCGTTTTCATAGACATACTGCACTTCATCATAATACCAGTCTGTTGACTGGACATCCCCGAAGGGGGAGACGCTGGCCGCTGCTGCAGATGCAGGCAAAAAGGTCATTGCCATGCAAAGCACAAGCAGGCTTGACAGGAATCGTTTCATGTTTTTCGCTCCTTCATTTGCGTATTTTTTGCCCCGCGCTCCGGGGCTGGGATAACGAATCGATCAGACGCGCTTTTGCATCCTCCGGCGTCTGCCGGGGCGGTTCATTGATCAGGTATTGCAGCGCATCGTTCCACTCCGCCAGACTTGCTTCCTCCGGGCCGATCTTTTTCAGGGCCCGTACCAGCCGCACCTGCTGGATGCCGTCCAGAAACCGCAGGTCGGAAAGATACTCGCATCCAATCCTGACCGCCAGGGCGTCCAACAGGGAAATCGTTACCTTCAGAGTCTCGCCTCCTCCCGCTGCCAGCCGATGGTGAGCGGTTCTGTCTCTACATCCGGCCAAGGGCTTGCCCCGCCGGCAAGTCCATACCGGCCCGGATACCTGCCTGAGTCTCCAGGATCCATTTGCGCAGGCGCCGGGGCTTTCCCCCGTCACAAAGAGCGGACCGGGCTGTATGTCCGCACCCCACGCAAAGTCAATGTCAGCTCCTCCACGGGCCGCGCTCTGGGCCGATGGCTCGGCACAATCGTCTTTACCGTCCTTACTCCTGCCACCTGCTCGCCCTCCCTTATCAACCAAATCAACATTTGGTCCTTTCTCATGGGGCGGATTTGGGGATAAGCGGAGAAACGAGGCAAAAATAAAACGTCTGTTCCCCCATTCAAAGGGGAAACGGACGTGAAAAAGTAAGGCCGCAGAAAATGGAACCGTGCGGCCTGGATTTTTGCACGCAAAAGCCTGAAACTGCCTTGCATTTCAAGGATCAGGATGGTATAATTTGTGTACGATATGTAGCCGAAAACAGCGGGATGTCTGCGGCTTTTGCGGCGAAATGTTGAATTTGCCTATGAGACCAACCCCAGACGGTCGAGCTGCTTCACTTGCTCGGCCCCGGTAGTCAGGAGATAGACGCGCGTGGTTTCGATGCTGGAGTGGCCCAGCACATCCGCCAACTTGGCAATATCCTTGTAGGCCCGGTAATACGTCGTTGCGAATAGGTGCCGCAGGTTGTGCGGAAAGACCTTCTCCGGGGCCACACCGGCCGCCTTACACAGCCGTTTCATTTCCGCCCAGATCTGCCGTCTCGACAAACTTTTTCCGCTTCGGGTGACAAAGAGCTCACCAGAAGCGATTTTTTCTTTTCGGGCGTACTTCAACAGCTTCCGGCACAGCTTATTGGGCAGCAGAATTACCCGGATTTTACCTTTCAGCGTGATTTCCGCCCGGCCCCGCTGGGCGGCCTCCACGGTAAGATACTTTACCTCGCTGACCCGGACGCCGGTACCGCAGATCGCCTCCATCAGCAGGGCAAGGCGCTCTTTGCCGCTGGCCCTGGCCGTATCTACGAGCAGGTCATATTCAGGCCGGGTCAGTTCCCGGGTGGAATCCCGGAACATCCTGCGCTGCACCTTCAGGAACTTTACCCGGAAGTCCCGGCCCTGGAAGCGAAACAGGCTGTTGATTGCGGCCAGCATGGAATTGACCGTGGCGGGAGCATGGTTGGTGGAAACCAGATGCTCCTTCCAGGCAGCCGCAAGGTCTTTTGTCACGGTCCGCTCCTCCAGCCATGCGGCAAAGGACCGCACGTCCCGCAAATATTTTTCGATGGTGCCGGGCGCGTGTTCCTCCGAGCGCAGATACAGGGCATAGGCCGCAATGGTCTCTGGGGTCAGTCTGTTCATATCCATTCAAAAAGCCTCCGATCGTTGTGGTACCTGTATTTTACCTGATTCAAGGGGGACTATACGGATAGAGGTACTGGCTGCGTATGGGGATATGACCGCCAAACAACCACGCTGACCGCTGTACTGGAAAAGCTGACGGCGGAGCGGGCTGAACTGGCAAGCGGCGTGGACAATGAACACCCGGCGCTGGCGGCCGTTATGAAGTACCAGAACATCGAATGTCTGACCCGTGACATTCTGGTGGAGCTGCTAGACCACATCAAGGTTTACGAAAACGGTAATATCAGCGTCCGCTTCAAGTTTGCCGACGAGCTTCGTAAAATCGTCGAGTACATCGAACTCAACGCCGAACCCCACGCACAGGTTGTTTGAGCAGGTTCTACCCCACCGCGACAGCCTGTTTTCCTAATAGCGGTAATCATATGGAAAGAGCACCCCAAATAAAAGATCGCTGCGTTACAACGATCTTGCGTTTGGGATGCCGGGGCGGTTTGAAACATTATGGTTCAAGCCGCCGGGTTCCGTCTTGAACGACTGGAATACGGCTGGCGCAATAAGCGTACCGTTCAAGAGCGCGGCGGTATCCGGGAGAGAGCGCCGTGTTTGGGGAGCCTCCCCGAAAGCGTTTGGCGGCCCGGTCTGCCAAAACAGCGCGTACGGCCACACCCGCTCTGCTGCCCGGCGCGCGGACAGGAAACAGCGGCGGATACAGGCCTGTCTCTGATTCGGACGGGAAACCGTCCAGCCAGGGAGGAAAACGGACGATGAAAGAATCGAAAATTTATCCCCGGACGGGGGATCGCCAGACGGTCTATCTGAAACAGGTCGTTACTGATCCCGGCATCACCGTGGGCGATTATACCATGTACAACGACTTCGTAAATGACCCTGCGGAATTTGAAAAGAACAATGTCTTGTACCACTATCCCATCAACCATGACCGGCTTGTGATTGGTAAATTCTGCTCCATTGCCTGCGGAACCAAATTCCTCTTTAACAGCGCCAACCGCAGCCGGACCTCGCTCTCTACATACTCCTTTCCCATCTTCTTTGAGGAGTGGGGGCTCAGCCGGGAGCGTGTGGACGACGCATGGGACAACAAAGGAGATATTGTCGTCGGCAGCGATGTCTGGATTGGATTTGAGGCGGTCGTTCTGGCGGGCGTGACCATCGGAGATGGGGCCATTATCGGCGCCCGGGCTGTCGTGACAAACGATGTTGCGCCCTATACCATCGTGGGCGGCGTCCCGGCCAAGCCGATCCAAAAGCGGTTTTCCGACGCAGTCGCTTCTACCTTGCTTGCGCTGCGGTGGGGATTGGCCGGAGGAAAGGATCGCCGCCAACCTGAGTGCGATCCAGTCGGGACGCATTGACCAGATCCGGTAAATATTGAAAAGAGCCAGATGAAACGCCGCAGAGCCAAACACGACAAACCGTCGTATTTGGCTCTGCGGCATTGCGTTGCGTTCAATTGCTTAATCGGTCCAAAAGCCCGCCCGGCTAACAGGGTCAATCCGGCGGCGAATGGGAAATAGGGCAGCACATAAATTTTAGGCATCACCGGACAATTCCCCACGCACGTCCTGGCGGCCAATTTGCCCCACAAATGCGTTGCAAAACCTTGCAATACACAAAGTATTCCTGCGGTTTTACGCCTTTTTGCGGCACAAATTTTCGCGCCAATCCGCACGCGTTGAATCATGCGGTAATGCCTTAATTTCGTGCGCCTGCGCGTCGCTGTGTCACGCAAGACCGACTTTGGCAACGGATTAAATTTGTTTTGAAGCGGCCATTTGCAATTATTAATTGTTGAATAGGACAATTAAGTTTAGTATAATCATTTTGAAAGATATAGAAGCAAAGTAGAATTGACCGGGCTGAGCATGAGAGATACTGCAGATGAGCAGGCGGAAAACGGAAGTGTTCAAACAAACTGCATTACACCATTGGTGAATAAACTTTATACAAGATGGACGATAGGAAATGAAGAAAAAAAGAACAATATACGAAAGTGCGATCATCGAAAACGCCCTTGATGTGATTTTTGGGCAGAGCGATGCTGCGTCTGCCATTCATACTGTTCTTGGAATGCTGGGCGAGCATTTCAGCGCTGGCCGTGCATACATTTTTGAGGACGGCATCGATAATCTGGGCGGCAAGAACACCTATGAATGGTGTGCTGCGCAGGTTGCTCCACAGGAAGATAATTTTAAACATGTGAGCTACAAAGATGTTTTAGATTGCCCTATATCTGAATTATTTGAAGAAAACAGCGTCTGGTACCGATCGGACCTTTCAAAAATGGAGGACGGTCCGCTAAAAGAGCTTCTTTTGAAGCAGAATATAAAAGCGGTAATTCTTGTTGCGTTATTTGAATATGGGGATTTTGTGGGATTTATTGGACTTGATTTTTGCGACGCACCGAAAGAGCTGTCAAGCGAGCAAATAGAAATCCTTCGGGTTATGGCAAAGATTATTTTTTACGTGATATTAGGGCTTGTTTGAAAAAAGGTGGAGATTGTGCTAAAGCAACAAAATAGCGATGGAGGCAAGATACACAAAGGCCAGGAAGGAAGCATCCGACTTGTCATATCTGGTGGCGATTCTGCGAAACCACT
>NZ_JANGBE010000036.1:0-38761 GCF_024462255.1 Flavonifractor sp. DFI.6.63
AACCTGATGCCCTCCATGGTCATCTCCGTGTACGGCAAGTATGACTTCACCGCCGCCAACAGCCTCGTCTCTCCCATCGCCTCCCTGCTGCAGAAGTTCGCCTTCCTCATCATGGCCGTGCTGCTGGCCAAGTCCGGCGGGGACTACACGCTGCCCTACGGCGTGTTCATCGTCATCGACGTCATCGGCGCGGCGCTGCTGCTGTGCGTCACCGGCAAGTGCAAGGGCAAACAGGACTGAGCTTCTCCCCACCGCCCGCCGGCGGAAAACAATGCGCGCCCGGCCAGATGGCCGGGCGCGCGTTCTTCTGCTTCATTCCTGTTTCATCTGGGCGCTCATCGCTTGGTCAAAATGCTCGTTGATCTGCTTGGTGAATTCCAGCGCGGCGTTATAGCCCATCTTCTTGTGGCGGTTGTTCATGGCCGCCACCTCCACGATGACCGCCAGGTTCCGCCCCGGCTTTACCGGCACCGTCAGAGAGGGCACCTGCACGTCCAGGATCGTGGTGTACAGGTTCTCCAGGCCCAGGCGGTCATACATGGCCCCATCCTTCCACTGCTCCAGATTGATGACCATGTCGATCTCCGCCTCGTCCTTAACGGCGCTCATACCGAACAGCCGGCGCACGTCGATGACGCCGATGCCCCGCAGCTCGATATAGTGCCGGATCAGTTCCGGCGCGCTGCCCATCAGGCGCATGGCGGCGGTGCGTTTGATCTCCACCGCGTCGTCCGCGATCAGGCGGTGTCCCCGCTTGACCAGCTCGATGGCGGTCTCGCTTTTGCCCACGCCGGATTCGCCCAGCAGAAGCACACCCTCGCCGTACACATCCACCAGCACGCCGTGGCGGGTGATCCGGGGCGAAAGGTAGTTTTTCAACGCGGCGATGACGTTGCTCATAAACACCGAGGTGGTGTCCTGGCTGCGCAGGATCGTGCGGTCGTACTTCTCCGCCATCTCCATACACTCCGGGTAAGGCTCCATACCCCGGGAAATGATGAGCGCGGGGATCTCCTGGCTCAGGAGCTGCTCAAAGCTCTCCCGCCGCTGCTCCTCCGTCAGGCCGGACAGATAGGTGGTCTCCACCCGCCCGATGACCTGAAGCCGCTTGGGATCAAAATAATCGAAAAAGCCGGTGAGCTGGAGCCCGGGACGGTTCACGTCCTCCGTGCGGATGGGCCGCTCCGCGTACCCTTCCGCGCCCCGCAGCACCTCCAGATTGAATTCCTGGATCAGTTTCCCCAGCTTTACGCTGTAAAGGCTCTCCATCGGCGTCGCCTCCTTCTCTATAGCCGTAGTATACCATCGTTGACGGCCGGTTTGCAACTGCGGATGGAAAAAAGACCGGGGGCGTGGTATGCTGGTCTTGAGAAAATCTTGAGATTTTCACCGTATCCTGCGGATGGGAGATGACGATATGGCGGATACGCTTTTACTGGCGGATGACGAGGCGGGCATCACGGCGCTGATGCGGCAGTATTTTGAAGCGGCCGGCTACCGGGTGGTCTGCGCTTCCAGCGGGCGGGAGGCCCTGGAGCGGCTCTCCTGCAGGCCCGACCTGATCCTGCTGGATATCAGCATGCCGGATGTGGACGGGCTGGAGGTCTGCCGCCGAATCCGGTCCCACGTATCCTGCCCCATTCTCTTTCTGACCGCCCGGATCGAAACGGCGGACAAGGTACTGGGCTTTCAGGCCGGGGGCGACGATTACATTGTCAAGCCCTTCGACCTGGATGAGCTGGGCGCCCGGGTGGCCGCCCACCTGCGCCGGGAGCGCCGGGGGCCTCGGCGCCCCGCCCTGCGCTGCTTCGGAGCGCTGACCATCGACTATGAGAGCCGGACGGCTGAGGTGGGCGGCACAACGGTGCCCCTGTCCAAAAAGGAGTTCGACATCGTGGCCCTGCTCTCCCTCCACGATGGGCAGGTCTTCGACCGGGAGCGCATCTACGAGCGGGTGTGGGGGCTGGAGGGCGACGGCAGCAGCGATACCGTCATGGAGCACATCCGCAAGATCCGCGCCAAGCTGGGGCGCTGTACCAAGCACGAATACATCCATACGGTCTGGGGGGTGGGGTACAAATGGAACGGCTGAAGGGCATGGGACTCAAGCGCGCCCTCTTCTGGATCACCCTCTGGTGTCTGTCGGGGGCGGCCGCGGCCTGCGCCGCCCTGATCTTGGGGCTGGGCGCGCTGCAGCAGGCGGCCGCCCCCAGCGGCGTGGTACTTCAGATGGGAGAGCAGCCCGCCGTCCTCCAGCTTCCGGAGGTCTCCCGGGACCGGGCGGCCCTGGCCAACCTGCTGGGGGTGCTCCAGATCGTTTTGCCCGCAGTGGTGCTGGCGGGCAGCCTGCTGCTGGCGGGCGGGCTCTTCTACCGCTGGAAGCTGAAAAAGCCGCTGGAGCGGCTCCAGGCCGGGACGGAGGGGATCATGGCGGGGGATCTGGACTTTGCGCTGCACACCGCCTCCGCCGACGAGTTGGGACGGCTGTGCTCCGCCTTTGAAGCGATGCGCCGCGCCCTGCTGGAGAGCAACCGGCGGCTGTGGCGGCAGGCCGAGGACCGCCAGCGGCTCAACGCCGCGTTCGCCCACGACCTGCGCAACCCGGTGACGGTGCTCAAGGGCTGTGCCCGGCTGCTGGAGCAAGGACTGGAGCAGGGCAGCCTGACGGCGGAGAGCGCCAAACCCGCCGTGGCGCTGATGGGGCAGTACGCCCGTCGGGTAGAGGGCTATGTGGAGGCCATGACCCGGGCCCAGCGGCTGGAGGACCTGACCTGCGCTCCCGCCCCGGTGGAGGCGGCCTGTTTTGCCGCCGCCCTGCAGCATGCGCTGACTCTTCTGGCACAGGGAGCCGGAAAAGCGCTCTCCTTTACCGCCGCTCCCCTGCCGGCGGTCCTGACGCTGGACCGGGCGCTGTTCCAGGAGGCGGCCGAGAACCTGTGCGCCAACGCCCTGCGGTATGCCCGCAGGGCGGTGCGCGTCTCCCTTACCCTTGAAAACGGTCTGCTGGCGCTGACGGTGGCCGACGACGGCCCGGGCTTCCCGCCCCCTGTGCTGGAGCGGGCGGGCGCCCCCTTCCTGCGGGGGACGGAGGGCTGCGACGGACACTTCGGCATGGGGCTTTACCTGTGCCGCATGCTGTGTGAAAAGCACGGAGGCGCCCTGACGCTGGAGAATGCCGGCGGCGGGGCGGTGGCGCAGGCCTGCTTCCAAATTTCCGCTTCTTGATGTTTTTTTGAGATTTATCCCTTACACTCCCCTTATACCGGCCGCTTCCGCAAACGCGCCTTTTCGTTTTGCGGCGCGGCGGCGCTGTGCGTCCGCGCCGCGAAACGTGTCCTGCCGCGGGCGGGAGCACAGGATCAATACGATCGGGGGATTGTTTTTATGCTGATCGAAGCAACCGAATTGTCCAAGCGCTACGGCTGCGGCGCCGGACAGGTGACTGCGCTGGATCGGGTCAGCCTGCGCATCCGGCAGGGAGAATTTCTATCCGTCATGGGGCCCTCAGGCAGCGGAAAAAGCACCCTGCTCCATCTGCTCAGCGCCCTGGATCAGCCAACCTCGGGCTGTGTGCGCTACGACGGGGCCGATCTGGGGCAGCTGGACGACCGGGCCCTGTCCGCTCTGCGGCGGCGGCGGGTGGGCTTTATCTTTCAGCAGTTCAATCTGCTGCCGGTGCTCACCGCCCGGGAAAACATCCTGCTGCCCCTGCTTCTGGACCGGCGCAGGCCAGACTCCAACCGGCTGGAGGAGCTGGCCGGTCCGCTGGGCATCGCCGACCGGCTGGAGCATCTGCCCCATGAGCTCTCCGGCGGGCAGCAGCAGCGGGTGGCCATCGCCCGGGCCCTGTGCGCCGACCCGGAGGTGCTCTTTGCCGACGAGCCCACGGGCAACCTGGACAGCAACAGCGGCCGGGAGGTCATGGAGCTTTTGCGCGACGTGAACGCCCGTCTGAACAAGACCGTGGTGGTCATCACCCATGACAGCCGGGTGGCCGCGCTGGCCTGCCGCAGGCTGGAGATGTGCGACGGGACGCTGCGGGAGGTGGAGGTATGAGAGGCTGCGCCGCCCTGGCCTGGAGGGAGCTGCGGGCGCAGCGGGTGACTTCGGTCCTCATTCTGCTGGCCGTGATCCTTTCCACCACCATGACCGCCGCCATCGGCCAGTCGCTGGGCACCCTGAACGCCCTGCGCCTGCAGCAGGCGGCCTCGCTCAACGGGAACCGGCATGTCACCCTGCACAACCTGACGGCGGAGCAGGCGCAGGCCATCTCCGCCGACGAACGGGTGGCGTTTGCCGGGCGGATAACGGCGCTGGGCACCTGCAGGCTGGAGAACAGCAGTTTGACGCTGCTGCTGCGGGAGTATGACGGCGGCGCCCTGAGCGCCTACAGCGCCAGCCTGAAGCTGGCGGAAGGCGCGCTGCCCCGGGCGGCGGGCGAGATCGCCCTGCCCCGGGATGTGCTGACACTGCTGGGCTACTCCGGCGGCCCGGGCGGCACCCTCGTCCTTCCCCTGCAGATTTCCCGCATCCAGGACGCCGCGCCCAGCCATTCCTACACGGCGGAATTCACCCTGACCGGCATCTTTGAGAGCAGTTATGTGGGCTATGTCAGCCGTTCCGTAGCAGGCGCGGCAGGTCCCGGTTCGGCGGCAGAGCTGCTGCCGGAGCGCTATCAGGTATACAGTCTGGACCTGCGGCTTCGGGAGCCGGAACGTCTCCAGGAGACGGTGGACGATCTGGCCGGGCAATTCGATCTTCCGCAGGCCTGCATCCAGTATAACGACACCCTGCTGGACGCTTTGGGCGTCTCCTACCGGGGAAAAGGCGCTTCGGACGCCGGCGGGGCGGGTTTCCCCTATCTGGCCGCCGCCGGAGTTCTGGTGGCCGCTCTGGTGCTGCTGGCGGCCGGGCTGGTCATCTTTAATATTCTGAAGATCGCCGTCACCAAGCGCATCCGCTGCTACGGCACCCTGCGCGCTCTGGGGGCCGGGCGGGGACAGCTTTACGCGCTGGTCGGGCTGCAGCTGCTGCTGTGTGGCGCGGGCATCCCGGCGGGGGCGGTCCTGGGACTTCTCTGCGCCAAGGGCATCACGCTGGCGGTCACCGCGCTCTTCTCCCCCGACGTGCTCCTGGCGGGCAGCCGGGAAGAACTGGCCGCACTCATCCAGCAGAACAGCGCCGTCAGGCTGCCGTCCCTGCTCCTCAGCGGGGGGATCACGCTGCTCTTCGCCGCCCTGGCCGCCCTGCCTGCCGCACGGTACGCCGCGCGGGTCTCCCCCACCGCCGCCATGGCCGGTCCGGCACTGCGCATCCGCCGGCACGGCCGCCGGCTGCGTCCCATCCGCTCCTTTCCCGCGTTCTATGCCCGGATGAATCTGAAGCGCAGCCCCGGACGCACCGCCATCACGATCTGCTCCCTGGTGATGAGCATTACCGTCTTCGTGGCCCTGCAGAACTTCAGCGGACTGCTGGACGCCTCCCGCCGCGTGGAGCAGATGCATCTGGGCGACTATGCCGTATCCAATCTGGACGCGGGCTTTTCGCCCGCCGACGTGGAGGCCCTGGCGGACGACCCGGCGGTATCCGGCTTGTCCACCCTCAAGCACAAGGTCTACCAGCAGGATGCGTCCGGCGCGCTGGAGTTGGATACCGACCTGCTCCTTCAGAGCGGCGAGGTGCTTCATCTGGTCGGGCTGGACGACAAGCGGCTGTGCAAACTGGCCGACGGGCTCTCCCCCGCCACTCTGGAGGAGCTGCTGGCGGGCCGCTCCTGTCTGGCCGCAGGGCCGATCCCGTTTTCCTTCGACGGCGAGACTTATCCAGGCACCCAGGTAGAGGCAGGGATGCGCCTTACGGTTTCCGGCGTCGCTCTGACGGTGGCCGGCATCAGCCCCGCCCGGATCACCCCGGAGGGAGAGGGATTTCTCAACGGCGTGCAGGTCATCGTCTCAGACGGGCTCTTTGACCGGCTCACCGGTCTGAGCGGATACAACGAGCTCTATCTCACCCTGTCCGAGGGGACCGACCGCGCCGCGCTGGAGACGCGGCTGGACGCGCTGTGCGCCGGCAGCGGCGGCTACTGGCTCTCCTATGAGAACACCGACCGGCAGTTGGCGGAGAGCTATGCTCAAATCTCCCTGCTCTGCTGGGGCCTGATCCTGTTCATCGGCGCCATCGGCGTACTCAACATCGTCAACACCGTATTCACCAACATCCATACCCGCCTGAGCGAGATCGGCGTACAGCGCGCCATCGGCATGAGCACCGGGGACCTGTACCGCACCTTTCTGTGGGAGGGGGTCTATTACGGCGCCGCCGCAGCCGTACTGGGCGCTGCCGCAGGCTACGGGTGCACCGTCCTGGTACAGGCCGCCGTCACCGATACGCTGCAATGGGTCCCCTTCCCCGCCGTCCCCGTGCTTCAGGCCGCCGCAGCGTCTCTGCTCGCCTGCCTGCTGGCCACCTGCGCGCCCCTGCGCAGCGTGGGGCGAATGGACCCTGTGACCGCCATTGCAGGCGCGGAATGAGAAAAGGGGCGTTTTTTTCAAATTTCCTCTTGCATTTTCCGCCTGATTCTGCTAATATATCATTCGATGCTTTATAAAGCTATCCCTTAAAGCGAGGAGGTATAAGCGAATGGCCAAATGTGAATTTTGCGATAAGGGCGTTGTGTTCGGTATCCAGGTCTCCCACTCCCACCGCCGCTCCAACCGTCCCTGGAAGCCCAACGTGAAGCGCGTCAAGGCGATTGTAAACGGTACGCCCAAGCACGTGTACGTGTGCACCAGATGCCTCCGTTCGGGTAAGGTCACCCGCGCTGTGTAATAGGCACGACATCAGGCACAAATCCCCAGAACCGTTGGCTTAGCAGTGATAAGGAAGTAATTTAAACATGACTGTTAGCTGACGGATTCGGGTGCTAAAAAGGACACCTATTCTTTTGAATAGATGTCCTTTTTTGTTGTGCCGGGGGCTGTTTTGAATTGGGTCAGATGGTCCAGCTCTGGCTTTCGGTCTGCAGATCCACCATGTGGGTGTACTGGCCGTTCCGGGCATAAAGTGCATCGGGTGCGCCCTGTTCGGCCACCACGCCGTCGGACAGCACCACGATTTTGTCCGCCCCGGCTACGGTGCGCATCCGGTGGGCGATGATAAGGACAGTTTTGTGTTTTATGAGCCGGGAAAGTGCCTCCTGAATGGCAGTTTCGTTCTCCACGTCCAGACTGGCGGTGGCCTCGTCCAGCAGAATGATGGGCGCATCCTTCAGGAAGGCGCGGGCAATGGAAATGCGCTGACGCTCGCCGCCGGAAAGGGCGCAGCCATTCTCGCCGATGTTCGTGTTCCACTTGTCTGGCAGCTTTTCGGCAAATTCCTCGCAGTTTGCCAGCTTTGCCGCCGCAAGGACCTCCTCGTCGGTGGCACCTTTGCGCCCCAGACGGATATTTTCCAGTATCGTGTTGTCAAACAGCGTCACATCCTGAAACACGATGGAATACAGGCTCATGAGCCTTTCCGGGTCGATTCGGGAAACCTCCATGCCGCCCACGGTAATGCTGCCCTTCTGGTAGTCCCAGAACCGTGCCGCCAGCCGGGAAACGGTAGTCTTGCCGCCGCCGGAGGGACCCACCAGTGCCGTGACCTCGCCCTGCTTTGCGGTAAAGGAGACATCCCGCAGCACCGTTTCGCCGGAGTTGTAGGCAAAGCCCACATGGTCGAACACGATATCGCAGCCCTGATTGGTCAGCTGCTCGCTGCCGGTCTGCAGGGGAGCGTCCAGAATCTCGATCATCCGCCCCACATTGGTGCGCATGGCAATGACCGCCGCCAGATTCTGCAACGCGCCCTGCATAGGGTCATACATCCGGGAAGCCGCCATCAGGAACAGAAACAGGGTCAGCACATCGATACTGCCCTGCACCAGCAGCACCGAGCCGGTGAGTGCCACCGATGCAATGCCCAGCTTGAGCACCATGCTCGCAGAGGACACAAACAGCGCTGTTTCCAGTTCTGCTGCGATGGACTGCTTTTCCACAGCCCGAATTTTGCCGGAAAGACCGGACAGATAACGCTGCTCCGCATTGCTGGCTTTCAGGTCCCGGAGAGTCTCGATGTACTCCTGAATGCCGTCCGCACAGGCCATTTTCGCCGCCATGGTCTTGGCCTGCACCTTGTCCTGCACCCGGTAGCTGCCCACCACGATGGCAACGGATACCGGGATGACCCACAATGCTGCCAGAGCCATCCGTCCGTCAAAGGCGAACAGGCTCAGAGCAATGAGCACCGTGGAGATGAGGGAACCGAATAGACCGGGGATGAAGTGGGAGCAGTCCTTTTCCAACACCTCGCAGTCTGCCATGATGGTGCTGGTCAGGTCGGCAAGGTCCCGCTTGCCGAAAAAGTACAGGGGCAGCTTGCGCAGTCGTTCCGCAAGGGTCAGGCGGCGGGTGCCGCTCTCTTTATAGGTCGTAAAATAGGTGCCATTGTACTGGAACCATGTGGTCAGCAGGATCAGCGCAAAGCAGGCCGCACACCCCAGCAGATAAAAACCTTTTCTCCCGCTCGTGGAGCCTGCAAGCATGTCTTTTACCAAGAGATACAGCAGCCCGGTGGGCAACATGAATGCCATGTTTTGGAACGCACAGGCCAGAACGCCCTTTACAAGCCCTTTTGCGCCCTCCGGGGAGCTGGCTGTGGCGTGTTGAATTTTTCCGATCATCTTTTACCCCTCCTTTGCGACCTTCCACTGCACCGAGGCCTGATAATCCTGCCACATCCGGGCAAACAGGCCGTTCTGCGCGCACAGTTCGTCCTTTGTGCCGGATTCTGCAATTTGCCCATCCTGCACCACATAGATGCAGTCGGCGTTGGCTACGGTAGACAGGCGGTGTGCGATCATCAGCACGGTTTTGCCCTTGGCAAGCCGGGCAAAGGCTGCCTGCACCTTGGCTTCATTGTCTGGGTCGGCAAAAGCGGTGGCCTCATCCAGAATCAGGATGGGCGCATTTTTCAGCATAGCACGGGCAATGGCGATGCGCTGCTGCTCGCCGCCGGAAAGATACACGCCCTTGGTGCCAATGACGGTATGGATGCCCGCCGGGAACTTTTCTATAATATCCATGCACTGGGCGGCCTTGATCGCCGCCAGCACCTCGGCTTCGGTGGCCTGCGGTCTGCCCAGACGGACGTTATCCAGAATGCTGCCCTTGAGCAGGCGGCTGTTCTGGAACACAAAGGAGATGGTATCCATCAGCTCTTCCTTGGGGATATCCCGCACATCCGCTCCGCCCACCCGGACGCTGCCGCTCTGCGCATCAAAGAACCGGCAGACAAGGTTTGCCAGCGTGGATTTTCCGCCGCCGGAGGGACCTACAAAAGCCACAGTCTGTCCCGGCTGGATGTCCATGGAAACGCCCCTGATAACATCCGTCTTGCCGTCATAGCTGAAATGCACATCCCGCAGCGTCACGGAGCCGTCCTGCGGGTGCTGGGGCTTGCTGCTCACCGGCACAGGCGCTGCATCCAGCACGGAATCGATCCGCTGCAGGGCATCGGCCACCACCATCTTGTTTTCGCTCATGTACATGATCTTCGTCAGCGTCAGGGAGATCACCGGCGTGATGATGATATAGAACAGCAGGTTCAGCAGAAATTCCGGTGTCACGCCGTGTGTCGTGAACAGCAGTCCGCCCGCAATCAGAAAGGCGAACACGCCGTTGACGGCGGCGGTGTAGAACATCATGGGCAGGCGCAGGTCTTTGGTGTAGGAGATGACCCACTTTTCGTACTCATCAATGGTGGCCTTGAACTTTTTGAAGGAAAACACACTCTGCCCGAAGGTCTTGACCACCGGAATGCCCCGGACGTATTCCACTGCCTCGTTGGACATGGCCTCCAAGGCGTTGCCGTACTGCCGCATTTTTTCGACCATCCGCTTGCCGGTCATGGTCGCCATAATGAGGAAAGCCAGCACCACCGGCGCAAGGCTCAGCAGCCCCAACCTCCAGTCGAACGCCAACAGCAGCACCAGCAGCCCCACCGGGGTGGCGATGGCGTTGTACTGGTCGGGCAGCTGGTGGGCAAGATAGGTCTCGGCGGCTCCGGTGCTCTCGTGGATGATCTTGCGCAGCTTGCCGCTGCCGAATTTCTCGGCAAAGCCCAGCGGCAGCACTGCCAGATGCTCCGACACTGCCAGCCGCAGATTCGTCGCCACCCGGAACGCCGACAGATGGGAGCACATCAGCGCCGCAACGTAAATAAGGTAAGACAGCACCGCGAATAACACTGCCATCCAGCCGTAATGGGGGATGTTCACCGCCTGCACATAGTTTGGCGCTGCGTCCAGCACATCCCGCAGGATCTTCCAGATGTACACAAAAGGCACCAGCGCCACCAGCGCACTGGCCCCGGACAACACCCACGAAGCGTAGGTGAAATATCGGCGGTTCCCGGCGTAACCCATCAGCCGGGAAAGATCAGACTGTTTTTTCAATTAAATCACATCCTCATTTGAAAAACGGTATGCGCACCCGCTTGATCCAAACGGGTGCGCAAAGAGCAATTATTCTGCATTCGACAGATTTTCTGTGACGAACAGCTCAATGACATTTTCCATGGTCGCCTGATCATAGTTCTCCGCGATGGCTGCTGCGTTCCAGTAGGCGTAATTGCCCTCGAACCAGCTTTGCAGATCACTTAGATCCTCTGCATAACGGAATTCCAGATGATAGGTGGTTTCCATGGTGTCGGGCGAGAACGCAAAATAGGTAAACTCGCCGGAATCTTCATCCTCGCTCTGATAGAAGATAAAGCCGTTTTCGTTTTCCTCGTCCAGCAGCTTGTAGGTGTGGGAGAAAACCTCCTGTCCCTGCGTGTCCAGACCGGTGATCGTGTGACCGTCCATCACGAATTTGCCCACGCCGCCCAGAAAATAGCAGTTAAACGCCATGCTGTCCGGGTCTGCCGCGTATTTTTCCGCCGCCTCCGGGCCGTAAGGCTCCGCCATGCACATTCCCAGCAGCATATCCGTGGCAGTCTCCGCGTTCTCCGCGCCTGCCAGCGGCGTGGTGGCATCGATCCAGATATTCCGATACTCGGATTTTGACAGCTCCGGGAACAGCTCCACATACGTGCCGCTGATGGTGGTCAGATAATCGTCGGTCGTCGTGCTCTGGTCAGCCGCCGGCGGCGTCTGTTCATCTGTTTTCGTCTGGCCGCAGCCGGCAGCCGACAGCAGGCAGATCACGCAAAGCACAAAAGCAGCAAATTTCTTTTTCATACAGTACCTCCTGAAACTTCTTGGTTAGCGTCCTCTAACCACCGCGTATTCTAACATGATTCGCGTTTTCAAACTACTCCGTTTTGGTTTCTATGCTCCGTTTTACTGCATTCGCTTTATCAGCGCGATAGCGGGACGGTGTCTTCCCGTACCGCTTTTTAAAGCTCTCCGAAAATTTGCTGGCGTTGTCATATCCTGCGTGCTGGGCGATCTCTGTAATAGGCTTCCTGCTGCGAACCAGCTCCACCGCTGCTTGCTCCAGACGATATTCTTTGATATAGCGGTAAACTGGCACACCATAGACCTGCTTAAACAGCTTTTGCAGGTGGGACACCGACATCTCATGCTCCGCTGCCACTTGGGCAAGAGACACATATCCCTCCCGGTTCGTCAGCAGATGATCCCGGAGATGGTGTGCCAGCGCCGTCTGCTCGGCAGAGCAATACGGATCCGCAGCACGTTCCTGCGGAATGCGGCCCAGCAGCAGCATCAGCTCCAGAACCTTCAGCTGCAAAAAGCCGCGCTCTGCGTAGGAGACGCTTTCACAAAGCTCACGGAATACATGCTCGCAGCGCGGACCGGCGGGGCCGACCATATACCATTTGCTGCCCAGAAGATTCTGCTTGAGCGCGGTAAAGTCTATGGGAAATGCCGGAGCATTCAGGCGTATCCAGTGTCCTGCGGCTGCGGGGTCGATTTCGAGACAAAGGCCCTCGTAATAGCCAAGCGGAAAGTATGACTCCGACTTTGTCCCGTGCAGCCCATCGTAGCAGCTGATCGCCATGTCTCCCGGTTTCAGCAGAACATGACTGCGCATGGAAAAGCTGGTTTCGAAGCGTCCGTTGATGCAGAAGTTGACTTCCAGCACGCCGACCTGTGTGCGGATCTCCGTATACGATCCCATTTCCATCTGCATCAGCATCACGCTCACGCCGTCAAAGATCCGAAAACAGTGAATTTCTCCGTTTCCGTCGGCGTTTTCAAAGCCGCCTGTCTGACCGATCGGGCAGGAACCGATATTGGTTTCGTCATGGTAAGTAATGTGAACGATGGTCAACACCGCCTTTCTCCAATGGAATGCCATGCGCCTGTGCCGATGCCGGCGTTTACTCCGTGCTCGTCCATGTGTGGATGGCTGCGCTCACGCGGCGGTCAATATCCTGGCGTGTCTGTCTGCACGCTTCCGGAAACTGCTTTGCTGCCTGAAATGCCAGACGGACGAAGAGGCCTGCTCCCACAGGCAGCATGATCTTCAGCATTCCCTCCGGGAAAACAAAGTGGGTGCCGTGGGCGTAGACCGCCGTCTCAACTTCGCATGCATGGGGCTTTTCCGCAAAGCGCTTTTCCATCCGGCGGATGTATTTAGCCGTGTCCCACAGCACATCGTCCTCCGCACCGATCAGCAGCAGCTTTTCCCGGATGTTTTCGATGGGAATAAACTCCTCCGGCCGGATGGGGTGCGCCGCCTCGGAATCGTCAAACAACTTGCGGGAGTTGACCATGTCACCGGTGCGTTTGCTCTCGGCGGCGATACAGTGCCAGTAGTCAGGGTGCTGATAGCAAAAGGGCATATAGGGCAGCGGCTTGCCCCGGTATGAGAACAGCGACTCGCCCTCGACCGGCCACTCCTTGCAGCCGTCCCTTTTACCCTGCATAAAGCCCTGCCACACAAAATCGCTGGGCGTCATGGCAATGGTCAGGGTGATATCCGGGAACATGGCCGCTGCCGTCAGCGCCAGCGTTCCGGTGGTGGATGCACCGGCAATGCCGATTTTTTGATTGCCGTTGGCTTTCAGCCACGAAATTGCCGCCTCTATGCGCTCCAGCGGATAATTGTGATGGCCGTAATCCTTTTTCGCAGGCGACATTGTGAGCACGTTTACGCCCCGCCCGCAGAGCCATTTCGCCGCCGAGCGGGCAAGCCGATCCTCCGGGTCATCCCCGATCATCGCAATCACCGCGCAGTCCGACCCGCCGGCGCACGCCCAGTACGCGCCGTAAAAGCCGGCGGTCTCCACATCAAAGTGCAGGTGCTTCATTGTTTCCCTCTAAATTTGATTTTTACGATCTGCATTCTCATCATCCCATCGCCGACCCGGGCAAGGAAGCGGAAAAAGCCGCTGACTGACGGGCCTTTCAGATCGTTGTAGCCCAGCATATAGCCCCGGCTGGAGACCCGCAAACTGCTGTCCCACGCGCCGATCTCGCTTTTCGCGTCCGAAACGGCAAAGTATGCGCCCACATCCTTAATCTCGGCATCCTTCAGCCATGTTTTCAGCATCAGCTTGACTGCCTTCTCATTGGCGGCATCGAACACCAGCACAGCGCCCGGAAAAGCGTCTGCCATAGCACGTACCAGTGTTTTTACCTGCTCCTTTAGGAAATAGTAGAACACTCCCGCCGCAAAGAAGACCGCGCCGCCGGAGGCGTCGATTCTCTCAAACCACGATGTATCGTTGAGGTCGCAGGGGATATTTTCCTCCCGCTCCCTGGCAGGGAGCAGCTCGTTGCGCACAGCAATGACGTCCGGAAAGTCCAGATTGTAGAGCTTGCACTTACCGTTATCGCAAGCCCGACCTGTGCTGTCCAACCCGCAGCCGAGATTCACCACCGCCGCATTGGGATGACTTTTCAGATACTCCCGCACCTCGAAGGCAAGGTCGTTCTGCCGCATGGCGACCTCAAGAAAGCCGAAGCGCTGCATCGAATTGCGGGATTTTTTCTCCAAGGCGGAAAAATCATAGTCGACCGCGTTTACCAGCCGCCGCGCCGCCTCATCTCGGTACAAACTGGGGTACAGCTCGGAGCACATTTTCCGTGCGTACAGCGGAATGATCAGCGTCTCCTGCACCGTGTTCTTTTCAATTTTATAGCGCACAGTCATCCTCCTTTATCGCCCAACAGCCTGAAGATACCCGGCCCTCGCCACTTCCTCCGTATCGTCTGATTCATCGTAGGCGTCGTAAGGCGCGGTGGGGTCGGGAACCCGCTTTTGGAACGGTGAGCAAAGCTTGTCCTTATGGGCAAAGGCGAACTCGAAGTTGTCCGTCCAGCCGGTGTGGCCGGTGAGGAACAGCGGGTGTAATCCACGGCTTTGCAGCTTCTGCTCCAGCGCCGCCAGCGACTTTACCGCCAGTTTGTTGCTTTCTGCCAGAGAGGAAATGAAGCTGTAGCCGCCGTCCGCGCCGAACCAGAGAGTGTCGCCGGTGAAGAGATATTTGTCGTCAATGAGATAGACCATATGCCCCCATGTATGGCCGGGCACGAGAAAGCACTCAATTTTGATGCCGTCAATCTCGAAAGTCTCGCCGTCATGCAGCAGCACCTTTTCGTTGTTAATTGCGACCTGCGGCAATTTATAGAGATGATATATGACTTTTCGCCGCACCTCGCCGCTGAGATACCGGTTTTCAATCTCGCCGATATAGAGCTTTGCGCTCCGGAACAAACCGGGGCTGTCTGCCTCCACCGCGCCCACGTGGTCGGTGTCCTGATGAGTGATGAGGATGTGCCGGATGGACTGCGGGTCGATGCCCAGCCAGTCCATTTTTTCTGCCAGCCGGTCGTAGTTGTACCCGGCATCAATCATGATGGTGGTGTTGCCCTTGCGGTAGAAGAAAATGTTCGCCACCCACTCCCGCACGCAGGCCACGCGCTCATCCACCCAGCCGGTATTCAGCGGCTTGAATATTTGCTTGCCGCGGTACATCTTGCTCATTTCTCTTTTCTGAAATTCGGTCGCTTTCTTTGACATCGGTATTTCCTCCTTACAGCAGCAGCCCGAGTCCCGCAAGGAGCAGGGAAATCACGGCCATTCCCAGTGTTCCGAACAGCCATTTCTTCTGCTTGTCTGATTTCGAGATGTACGGCATCAGATCCTCTGTCCCCGGTATTACCCACGCCTTGGTGTGTCCGACCCAATAGCCGTCGATGCCAAGCCGGTCGATGAGATTCATCACAGACAGGATTACAAAGCACTGCCAGAAGCCGCCCCAAAATGTCTGCGCACCGTTGATGGCATACACGCAAAGAAGCACATAAAAAAGGTAGATTGGAATGCAGATTGCCTTGAAGCGCAGCGCGTTCCGTTTGATCTTCTCCCTTGTGGTCAGCCCCAGTGCGATGCATCGCTCCTGCACCTTTTCGCCATACAGATGCACCATGCCGACAGCGCCCTTTCGGATGCCGACAGCGCACACCAAGACCAGCAGCGCCCCCAGCCCCAGTCCTTCCAGAATCGTTTGCAGCAGCATTCCTTATTCCTCCCGCTTCTGTCCTGTCACGCAGAGCCAGCCCATTTTGTTTTTATGGATTTGAACATTGCAGAATCCAGCGTTTTCCAGAAACGTTTTTAGCTCATCGCCGCTGTATATGGTCATACCGCCGATGATCTCCGTCCACTTCTCATCCTTGTCCGTGTCGCCACTGCTCTCGTTGCAGATGAGGAAGGTCCCGTCGGGCTTCAGTACCCGGCAGACCTCCCGAAAGCACTGCGGCAGATCAGGCCAGAAGTAGACCGTTTCAAAGGCCGTGACCGCATCAAACCAGTCATCTGCGAAGATCATATCCGCCACACTGCCTTGCAGGACGGCACAGCGCCCCTCCGCGATGGCGGTCTCGTTGACCTTTTTCGTCTTCTCCACGCTGACGGGCGAATAGTCGATGCCCTTGACGATCCCCTGCGGGCATTTTTTCAGCAGTCTTTTCATGTTCGCACCGCCGCCGCAGCCGCAGTCCAGCACTTTGGTATCCGGCGCAAGCTCCAAAAATTGAAGCCCCCACCGGGCCACGGCGCTGTGCCCAACGTTCATCATGGCGACCATGACTTTCCCGCCAAAGCCGGTAGGCTTCCGGGTGTTTTCAAAAAACGACATCCTCCGTCACTCCTTTTCCAGAACGATGATCTTGTTGGAAATATTCCGCACGGCGGGCAGCCTGTCCAGCAGCTTGTAAATTGGCGTAAATACCGCCATACCCTCCGTCAGACTGTGTTCTTCCATAAATTGAAAATCCGGCAGCAGCGCCGCAAGAGCCGAACCGTTCTTCACGCCCCAGGTGAATTTTGCATGGCTGCCCTCGATGGATTTTTCCTTGAAGTGCCTCACGATCATCGGATTCATCGTTTCCGCAAATACCGTGGCTTTCTTAAAACGGCTGGAAATCACTGCAAAAATCCGCTGTACATCTTTTGTGTTCAGGTACATGGTCAGCCCCTCAATGACGATCAGCACCGGCACATTCTGCTCGCCGATTTCGCCTCCCCAATCGTCCATGGCGGACATAGCGATTTGCGAAATCGAACCGCTTTCCGGCAGGAGCTTCTCCCGCACCGCCATCGTCTCCGGCAGATCGAGGTTATACCAATGTGCGTAACCCGACATCCGATAGCACCGGGTGTCCAGCCCGCAGGCAATATTGACGACCACCGCACCGGGGTGCTTTGCAAGCCACGATTTTGTCAGCTTATCCAGCACAATGGTGCGGGCAATAACGCCGCTGTGCATGGCAGTATCCTTGTCGGCAAGGGAAAAATCGTAGTCCAGCTTCCGGGTGATTTCCTCCGCTTTTGCATCGTGAATGGTGCCGCGGCCCCGACTCTCTTTCGCCCTTGCATAAACGGTTTGCAGCATGGTCTCCGGCACGCCGGAGAGCTTGATTTTTTCTTTCATGTCATACTTCCTCCGCTTGCAAAATCAGAAATTTTTCCGCATACCGGCAAAATTTCTCCGGATGCACCATCACCAGCTCCGCATGGGCCATCTTGGGGATGCCGTGAATACGCGTCTGGGGGAAATACCCCTTGATGAACCGGATATCCCGCCTGCGATCCTTCTTTTCGTCGTCACCGTACCAGTAGGTGATCTTTGTGCCAACTTTCGCTGGGAGCTTCGGAAGCGCATAGTTGTTGGCAGACCAGAATATATTGCGAATTGTCCGGTCGGAGAAGGTCTTGAGATAGGCTTCCATAGCGTCGTATTCCTTTTTAGGATCATGCCCTGCTGGGGTAAACCGTCCCGGCGGAAAAGCCGCTTCCAGTACCTTTCGGCTGTTTGCCGCCATTTTGAAAGACAACACATCCCGCGCCAGCAGCAGCTTTCGCACCAAGAAGGGCAGCTGATAGGGTGTGATCCCGCCGTCAATGATGGCTCGGCCGATGGGCATTTCTCCCAATGCCAGCATACGGGTCAGACAGGCTCCGCCCATGGAACAGCCATAGGCTCCGTCCAGTTGTGAGATGCCGCAGCTTTTCAAGTAAGAAATCACCGCATCCACAGTCTGCTCCACGGAGGTGAAGTCCCCGGGGTACTCCGGCTGATGGCCGTCATACACTACCTGAAAAACGCGCCAGCTTTGAGATAGCTGTGCGACCGTGTCGGCAAAGGCCCACACTGGCTCTGCCGTGCAGGGGAAAAACAGCAGCGTCCGCTCCTGCGCCTGCCCGTATTCCAATATCTGCATGGCTCACCCCTCCGATTTCACGCACTCTGCGTAGGTCAGCGGGAACGAGGCTTTCAGCACGGTGCTTTTCCGCATCGTCCAGCCGTTTTCCCGCAGGAACGAAAGGTAATCTGCACTCGTCCATTTGCTGTGCAGCGGAAAGCCCGCCAGCTTCATGAAAAATGCTTTGACCTTTCCAAAAAAAGCGTTATCTGCGTGGGTAAAGGTCGGCGCAACCAACACGCCGTCGTCTTTCAGCACCCGGCGAATTTCGGAGAGAGCCTTCTCTGGCTCCGGCACGATATGCAGCGCATTGGCCACGATGACCACGTCAAAGCTTTCGTCGGCATAAGGCAGGTGGAACATATCCTGCACGGAGAAATGCAGCTTGGCGGATCGGTTGTCCCGCTTCGCTTCTGCGATCATCTCCGGCGAAGCGTCTGTGGCCTCAATATGAGCGGCACTGTTTACAATGTTTTTGGCGATCACTCCCGTGCCTGTGGCCAGCTCCAGCACGGTTTTGTGCCGCACCACGGGGCGCAGCAGCTCGTACATCTGCTCATAAGCTGCGGCGTCCTTTCGCATGAAGCGGTCGTACCGCCCGGCGTTTTTATCCCAGAAATTTTGACTGTTTCTCATGATTTCGCCCTCACAACGAGATGTTAAACTCCTCTAACTCACACAGATGACGCAAGTGAGTTAGAGCAAGCTAACTGTATCCCTTTTGAAAAGCCGCATCACTGCGGCTTTTCCGCTTATGCAAATAGCTCCCGGCAGGCGCCCCGCACCAGCGTTTCCAGCACCTGCGGGTAAAGCGCCCCAATCTGCTCCTGATGGGAGACGGTTAAAATCAAGCCCCGCACTGTGGCGGCAGCCAGCGCCATACCGCCCTTGGGCTGCAAGCCGCCCATCTCCAGCAGGGTACGGATGTGTGTCTCGTCATCGTGGTAGTGGGCGGTTTTCACTTCCTCCGGCAGCCGGTGCAGAAGAAAATCTGCGTCATTTTCGATGAACACAAAAGCTTTTGTCTTGGAGAGCCAACGGCAGGCAGCCAGGATCGCCGCTGCCGCGCGGTCGGCAGGAAGCAGGGTTGCGTTCTCCTGCAAGGACTTCTGCGCTACCGCGAAGCACTCGGTATGGATGTCCTCCAGTACAGCGAAAAACAGCAGCTCCTTGGATTCAAAGAATTTGTAAAATGACCCCTTGGAAATCCCAACGGCCTCCGTCAGCTGCTCTACAGAGGTTTTCCGCATCCCGATGGTAATGCCGCAGCGTCGGGCTGCTCGGATCAGGTCATTGCGGATTTGTTCATTCTGCTCGTCTGTAAAAGCCACTGCGCACGCTCCTTGGATTTATGACCACATTTATCATTTCAGTCAAATTGTAGCACGATCCGAAGATGTTGTCAACGGCGTCGTTTTGCTTTCCATCATGATCAAATCAGATCCAGCCTTTCCATCTCAAACGGTACAACCACGGATTTCAGCAATCTCGCCTTCGGCAATCTCTGAACAAACCGTATCGCCGTATTTGCAAAGATGTTGGATTTTACCGTGTCCCAATCCGCCAGCTTTACGATCTTCGCCGTGCTGTTTTCAAAATCGAACCGAATTTCGCCCCATTCGCCGTCGTTGTCTGCCTGATACAGGTAGACAGCGGCGGCTATTTTTTTGTTCGTCTTTCGCATATCGGTTTGTTTCAGTGTCACGGTATGGATCACACCGCTTTCCAGCAGCTTCAGCCGCAGTTTGTCTAATGTGCGCCGGTAAAACCGCTCCGCACCGCTGGCTGTCGTTCCTTCAAAATCCACCGCTAAATCTTCAAAGGTGGACTGCGTGGACAAGGGGCTGACACGCCCGCAGGTCATGCAGATGGCGTTCCGCTTTTCCAGATACCATTGCTCTTTGTAGGAAAGCTGCTCAAATGCTGCCGTGACCGCCTTTGCCTGTATTCCGTTCCAGAGGATTTCGGCGTAGTTCCAGCTATCGTCGCGCGTCACATCCTCGCCGGTTTCTTCGCCGTCCTCGTCCTGCTCCGTGCGGTAGAGGGAAACAATGCTGCGGTTGCGCTGGGCAATGGTCAGCAGCTCGTCCGCGGATACGCTTTCGTCCTTGTATCTGCTTTGGGCGGCAAACTCGGAAACGACCTCTGTGCGTCTCTTGCCTGAATTGTTATAGATCGCACCGATCTGACGCACACGTTGGTACTCCGCAAGACTGGCAAAGGAACCGGCTTCGTCCATCATACGGCAGAACAGCAGCCCGTTTTGGATATAATGTTTTGCATATTTCAGAAACTCCGTCTCCTGCGCCGGTTCGAACTTCGGCAGGCAGTACAGCAGCATTTGCAGAACTTCCAGCTTGTAGTCCAGAAACCGCGCCGGGTCGTAGCGGTCAATGCCATTGCGGGTAAGAAACCGGTAAATCACGCTGTTCAGACGCTTTTCAAAGTGGTGCAGGAAGAAGGAAAAGTATGCAAGGTCTTTGTGACGGACAGCTTCGCGTATGTAGTCGTTCAGCTCCATTTGCGGCGGTTCCGGGTCAAGCTGAAAGACGTTCCGGACTTCGCGCATGGTCAGATCGTCGGCATTATAGAACGGCACTTTTGCCGCATAGGCGGTCAAATCCCATGTCCAGCCCGCAAGCTGTGCCGGTATCAGTTTGTCACGGTTATCCTCCATGCCTGCACCTCCCACCGCTATGGCGTTCCATTACCGCTCCATCGTTTCTTTCGCTTCCGCCATCAGAGCCGCCTGCTCCATCTCGGCGGCATAGCCGCCCTGCGCATAGCCGCTGTCTTGCAGGGCCTTTTCCAGCTTGCTTTTTGCCAGTGCTTTCATTGCGGCGGCGGTCTGCTCGTCCAGCGTGCCGCGCCCAAGATACTGTGTGATCGTGTTGAACCGCTTCGTATAGATTTTCTTGATGGGATGATCTGCGGCAAGCTCCCGCTGCTCCCGGCCACGGAGATTCCCGACTTGACGGCAGGTACGCCCGCGCTTGTCTCCGGGAGCCAGACCGTCGCAGTATTTGGCGTATCTTGCGTCAGTGGTCAGAAACCATTTCCCACAGACCGCGCATTTCCTCGGCGCGTGTCCGACGCATAGACCCTCGTACAGATCGGAGCGGAACATAGACACGAAAGACATATAGTGCATCCGGCGCATGAGCTGCGGCGCGTCTTGCGCGGAGCGGACGGCAGATACATATTGAATTGTTGTGTTGGAAAATGCCTGCCATGACTTATCGTCCAGCGATAGCTTCGGCTGTCCGGAGAATATCCTGCCAAACACCTGCGCATAGCCGTCCGGAGTCCGCTTCCCCTTATGCAGCTCGTCTGCAAACGCCGTCATACCGCTTTTGTAGTTGCGAATAGTGGCGGGAAGCTCCTCCGCAAGGGTGATGATCTTCGTTATGCCAACGCCCTGCCTGAACTGTTCGTTGAAGGTGGCCAGCAGCCCAACCACGGCGGCAGCCTGCACATAGGCAAGGGTATTCTGAATCCCTTCCTCCGAGAAGATATGCTCCACACGCCCGTTGTAATAAGCAGCGTCGGCACGGGAAAACGGCGGTGTATCCTTCGCAAGCTGTATCATATGCAGAACACTGCCCTTGGCAGGATGAAGCAACTCGGCAGTCAGATTGTTCTCTTTGATTGCCGCGACGATCTTCTGCAAGGGGATACTTGCCTGTGCCAGCTTTTCCCTCAGCGTATCCGGGATGTTCAGAGCTTCACAGCCAATGGTGCCGCCAGGTACGGTTTTGCCCTCGTAGGTCACGCTGTCCTGCCAGTAGTCCAGCGTCAGCAGATTGTGGTCAATGATCGGTGCAGCCATCGCGTTTCCTCCTGTCACGTTTTTTTAATTATACCATGCAAATATGAACATGAAAAGACCTGTCATGTTTTTTGAAATGAACTTGTCATGCCATCCGCCTGTTTTTTACGAATCCGAACATAAAGCAGACAGAGAGGTGCGAAAGCCGCCGCTCAAATCTATTTTACGGAGGATAACGCATGAATTGTTTTCAGAACGTCAAATATGGCGTAAGCTGCCGGGAGGCAGCAGAGCGGTACGGCGTGGAGGTCAACTACCACGGCATGGCGCTCTGCCCGTTTCATAACGACCGGCATCCCAGCCTGTATGTGGCAGACGACCACTATTATTGCTTCGCCTGCGGAGAACACGGCGATGTGATTGATTTTGTAAGCAAGCTGTTCCGGCTCTCGCTGTATGATGCAGCGCAGAAGCTGGCAGCTGACTTTCACCTCACCCCGGACAAGCCGCCCAGCGCAGCGGCGCTCCACGCAAAGTGCATCCAAACAGAAGCACAGCAGCTCAGAGAAAACGAGCGGCTGTGCTTTTCTATTCTATCCGATTACGCCCGTGTCCTGCGGAGATGGAAAGCGTGGTATGCGCCGCAATCACCAGCAGAAGCACCGGATAAGCGGTTCGTGGAAGCCTGTCACAAACTCGACCAGACAGAATACTACTTGGATATTCTGTGCGCAGGTGATTCCTATGAACGTGCCGAAGTGGTTAGTTATCTGCTTACAGATGGTCGGCTGGACAAACTCAAGGAAAAAATCAATGGGAGGGATGCTGCGTGAGCAAAAAATATGAAGGACTGAATTTTCCAGCATGGTTCGATGGCAAGGATGTCAATGAGGCGGCTTTTTGCCGGGAGTTTTTGTCAAAGAACAAGCTCATCTATGCGGATAACGCATTTTTCACACCGGATGGACGGCTGACAGACCCGCTGCTGCTGAAAGAGAAAATCTATGCCGAGCTGGAGTGCTGTGCTGCAAAGAACATTCCGCGCACCATTTCCAATATCGTGGAGATCATGAAGCTGGCGGCTCATGCAGGGAGCTTCCCGCCGAAGCCGGATGAGATTCATGTGCAGAACGGGACGCTTCGCATCGACGGCAGCTTTCTTGCGGGACGGCCTGAGATCGTGCGCAGCCGGTTTCCCATTGCTTACAATCCGCAGGCGGAGGAGCCGGTTGTCTGGCTGCGTTTTCTCTCCGACCTACTTTACCCGGAGGACATTCCCACCTTTCAGGAATACATCGGCTATTGCCTCGTTCCCAGCACCAAGGGGCAGCGCATGATGATCCTCAAGGGCGAGGGCGGCGAAGGAAAATCGCAGATCGGTCCCGTGCTGGCGCGGCTGTTTGGCTGCAATATGAAGGACGGCAGCATCGCAAAAATCTCCGACAACCGGTTTGCCCGCGCCGATCTGGAACACATTCATCTTCTTGTGGATGACGATATGAAAATGGAGGCGCTGAAGCAGACCAACTATGTCAAATCCATCGTTACCGCACAGGGCAAGATGGATCTGGAACGCAAAAGCGTCCAGAGCTATCAGGGGTGGATGTACGCCCGCCTGCTGGCGTTCTCCAACGGCGATTTGCAATCTCTCTACGACCGCAGCAACGGTTTTTACCGCCGTCAACTGATCCTGACCACAAAAGAGAAGCCTGCTGATCGTGTGGACGATCCTGACATTGCCGAGAAGATGAAGCAAGAGGTCGAGGGCATTTTTCTCTGGGCGTTTGAGGGCTTGCAGCGGCTTGCGGCAAACAGCTTCCGATTCACGGAAAGCCCCCGAACGCTGAACAATCGGGAGTACGTCAAGCGTGACGCCAACAATGCCATCGACTTTATGGAGTCCTCCGGCTATATCCGGCTGAAGGCGGATATGTCTGTCACCTCCAAGGAGCTGTATGCCATTTACGGAATCTGGTGTGATGAGAATGGGCTGACGCCCATCCGGCAGCGCTCGTTCAGCGATTTTCTGATGCGGAATCTGAAAACGTACAATCTGGAGCATACGAATACCGTCACGAACGCCACCGGGCGCAGAGTGTGGGGGTATCTGGGCATTGAGCCGCTGATCAGTCCCCGTATATCTGAGAATTGGGGCAAATCGCTATGTACGTATGTACCGGAAAGCTGACGCGCACCCAATCGTGAACAAGTCTGCCCATGCCGCGAAATGCTGCCTGCCCTGCACCGCCGGTACGTATGTACACAGCAAAATACCGTAATTCTGCTATGTACAGAGTGCCGGTGGGATGCCAAAAACGGCACATTATAATCAATCCTTGTGAAATCCATGAAAATTTTCACTGTAAGCCAAACACAATGCACCGTCCGGTGATTCACCAAAGTGTGAAGCCGCTGCACCGGGATGTGGTATATCCCACCGTTCCGCATGACCTCGCCCAGAACGATGAAGCTGATAGGGTGCTGCTACGTATAGGGCATCATAGGCAGAAATCTGAGCGGATTTGTGGCATGGCAGTTTTTTCACTGACAAGTACACCGGCATCACCGATACGAAACCACACTACACGAAATTATGGAGGTAAAAATTGATGAAATCCAATCTGAGAAACGAGATCAAGTCGTACATCGTCCGTCAGGGAATGACCATGCAGGAGGTGGTCGATCTGCTGCATGACGAACATGGCTGGTCTGACAGCGTATCCAACCTGTCCAACAAGCTCCAGCGGGAGTCCCTGCGCTATGTTGAAGCCGTCCAGCTTGCCGATGCGTTGGGATATGAAATCGTCTGGCAGCGAAAGAAAAGCTGACAAACCGAGAATATCCCGAAAGTCCCATCGGGGCTAAGGGCGCACTTCTATACTCTCCTGACGGGAGTATGTGCGTCCTGCGGAGCCAATCGCCCGGACAGTTGCGTGTCCGGGCTGGTTTGCGTCACTTCGTTCCGTACAAGGGAGTGTCTCCCTTGCGCCGCCTATGCAGCTATCCCAGCGCACTTCGCAGCGGAAACAATCTGCTGACGCAGACAATTTCCACCGCAAAGTCTGAACAACTATTTCACTAATTTTGAAGGAGGTCACACAATGTCAAAACAGAAAAACCTTGCCGAGCTGAATGCCGAGAAAGATAAAATTGAGCAGCAGCTTGCACAGGAGCGGCACAAAATCCATCGTCTTGAAAACCGCGCCGCCTACTACGAAAAGGGAGAACGGCGCAAGCGGGCGCACAGGCTCATCGCCCGTGGCGCAGCGATTGAGAGCGTTGCGCCACAGACGAAGGCTTTGAGTGAAACCAAATTTTACGCCCTTGCCGAACAGGTCTTTGCTCTGCCGGACACGCAACAGCTGCTCACAGAAGCCGTCGGCAACCATGCGGGAGGTGACTGAGTATCGCGTTATTTCATTTCCATGTGACGCAGATCAAGCGCAGCGCGGGGCAGTCCGCCGTGGCGTCTGCTGCCTACCGTGCCGGGGAAAAGCTGCACAGCGAGTATTACGGTGAGGACAGCGACTACACCCGCAAGGGCGGCGTGATCTGCTCTGAAACCCTGCTGCCATCCCACGCGCCGCCAGAGTACGCAGACCGTGAAACGCTCTGGAACGCCGTAGAAAATGCCGAGCGCGGCAAGAAAGCGCAGCTTGCATACAGTTTTGACATTGCCTTGCAGAACGAGTTTTCCATGCAGGAGAACGTTGCTCTGGCAAGGCAATTTTTGTTGGAGAACTTTGTGAGCCGGGGCATGGTAGTGGACTTCGCCGTGCATCAGCCAGATAAGGAGGACGGCGGCATTTCCAATCCACATTTTCACGTCATGTGTCCGATTCGCCCCATTGAGCCAGACGGCAGGTGGGGCAACAAGCAGCGGCGGGAATATGTTCTGGACGAGCATGGAGAACGCATTCTGGACGAGGCAGGCAACTATGTATTCAACGCTGTGCCGACCACCGATTGGGGCAAGCCGGAGACGCTGGAAGAATGGCGGCAGGCGTGGGCTGATCTGTGCAACGCGAAGTTTGCGGAGAAAGGTTTGGATTGCCAGATCGACCACCGCAGCTATGAACGACAAGGCATTGAACAGATTCCTACCGTCCATGAGGGACCGTCTGTCCGGGCGATGGAAGCGAAGGGCATCCGCACCGACAAGGGCGACTTCAACCGCTGGGTTCGCATAACCAACGCCATGCTGCGGGAAGCAAAGAATAAAATCGCCTCTTTGCTGGAATGGCTGAAAGCGGTTAAGGAAGAACTCTCCAAGCCGCAGCCGCCTATGCTGAACGATCTGCTGATGACCTATTACAATAACCGCAATAAGGGCGCATACAGCACAAAGGCCAAGACAGCCAACTTACAGCGGTATGCGGATGCGTTTCGCTTTTTACAGGCGAAGCAGCTTTTTACCACCGATGATCTGGATACCGCGCTCCATTCCATGCAGAACAGCATCAACGCAATGAAGGCCTCTGTCGGGGAAAAGCAATCCCGCATCAAGGAGCTGGACGAGCTGCTGCGCATGGTGGACTACTACAAGTCCGGCAAGCCCGCTGCGGATAAGCTGAAATCCATCCGTTTTGAAAAATCCAGACAGAAATACAAGTCGGAGCATGACGATACGCTGCGGACGTTCTACATGGCAGAGCGCAAGCTGAAACCGTATTTCAAGGATGACAAGCTGCCCATCACCGCATGGCGCAAAGAGCGGGAGCAGTTGGAGCGGGGATACAAGGACATTCAGACAGAGCTTTCGCCGCTTTACGCTGACGTCAAAAAGCTCTGGGCCATTCACTACAACATTTATGAAGTGCAGCATGAGCAGGAGCGGCAGCAGACACAACGGCGCAGCCGTAAAAACGAAATAGAATTATGAGAAAGGAATCGTATATGGGAAAAATTATCAGCATTGACGAAATCAACCGTGCCGTGATGGAGGGGAAAGACGATTTGGTCTTTGAGCTTTGCAAGGTCTTTGACCATGAAAGCTACTTTGATCCGATCTTTGACCCGCCGGAGTCCTTTTTGCAGGAGTGCGAGGCCTATTGGAACAGGCGAAGCCCCTTCTGCAAAACCGTGGAGCGCAAAATTGGAAACACATGGTACACCATTGAAACCGTCTGTGACGGAACCGAGCCGCTTACCGCCAAGGTAAAACGGCTCATTTTTTCTGACCGGGAGGTGGCTTGTTAATGACAGTGACACAAAACTATGGTAATATAATTTCAAGCACACCGATTCTGTCGGCTGACCCGAACGTGAAGGAGGACGTTATGACGGATCAGCAAAAAATTACGATACTCTACTGCCGCCTCAGCAACGAGGATTCGCAGGATGGCGAGTCGAATTCGATACAGAATCAACGCGAGCTTTTAACCAAATACGCACGAGATCATGGATACACAAACCTGAAAATTCTGGTGGATGACGGTTATACCGGGACGAACTTCAATCGCCCCGGCGTACAGGAGGGCTTTGAACTCGTCAAGCAGGGATTAGTGGGCTGCTGGCTCTGCAAAGACCTCAGCCGCTTTGGTCGTGACTATCTGACCGTAGGCCAGTACACCGACATCATCTTCCCCAGCTACGATGTTCGCTTCATTGCCGTCAACGACGGCGTGGACAGTCAGCGTGGAGACGGCGATGGATTCGCCGCAATCCGTAACCTATTCAACGAATGGTATCCACGTGACACCAGCAAAAAAGTCCGGGTCGTATTCCGTCAGAAAGGCACCAGCGGCAAGCATCTGGGGAAACCGCCCTATGGCTATCGCACTGACCCAGCCGATAAAGACCATTGGATCATTGACGAGGATGCCGCCCCAGTAGTCAAGCGCATCTTTGACTTGGCTATTGACGGCAAAGGGCCGGAACAGATTGCCCGTATACTGGAGCAGGATAAGGTGTTGACTACCAAGGCGCTGTATGCCAAACAGTCAGAAAACCATCCTAATCCGAAAAAGCGCAAGAAGATGCCGGATCGCCCTTATCATTGGATTGGTCAATCGGTTGTGGGTATTCTGGAACGGATGGAGTATACCGGCTGTACCTGCAATTTCAAAACCTATTCCAAGTCCTATAAGCTGAAGAAGCGGATTCCTAATGCCATCGAAGATATGTGTATCTTCCCTGATACGCAGGAAGCAATCGTTTCTCAGGCTCAGTGGGACAGGGTGCAGGAGCTGCGAAAAAACAAACGCCGTCCCACAAAAGCGGAACGGCAAGGATTGTTCTCCGGGCTTCTGTTCTGTCCCGATTGCGGGAATAAGCTGCACTTTGCTACCTGCAAGAACTTTGACGGCAAGCAAGACCACTATGTATGCTCCAGCTACAAAAGCGGTCGAGGCACCTGTTCTGCACACTATATCCGGGAAGATGTACTGCGGGAACTGGTACTGGAACGGATTCGGGCGGTCAATGCGTATATACGCAGCGATGTGGAGGGCTTTCAGGAGGAATGGCTGCATTACCGCCGCGCCGATCAGGAACGGGACATCCGGGAAGATCAGAAGCGCGTGGAGCAGGCAAAAAAGCGCCTTGCCACCCTCGATGTGGTCATCTCCCGGCTCTATGAGGACTACGCCCTCGGTGAAATCAGCAAGGAAAAGTACAAGAAGATGACTGCTGATTATGAAGCGGAGCAGGAACGGTTAAAGCTCGAAATTGAAACAACGGAAGAATGGGTCGAGCAGCGGCAGGCAATGGGAGATGATCTGGACGCTTTCATTGCGCTGACGAAAAAGTATGTGGATGTCACCGAGCTGACGCAGACGATTGTCAACGAGTATATCAGGAAGATCATCATTTACGCACCGGATAAGTCTGGTGGCAAGCGCAGACAGAAGGTGGAGATCATCTTTAATTTTGTTGACGAGGTGGAGATCCCCGTGCTGGCAGAACCCATGATCGCAGAATCTTCCCTTGGACGCAGAAAAACGGCGTGACCTTTACGGTCACACCGTCCTCTGCCCCAACCGCAAGACTTATAGTTCCTTACGACTGTTAAGCCTTCCGGTTCTGGGGATTTTTCTTTTTGAGATCCCTTCCGATTCGAATCGATCCTTTGGGTAAATTCCCTGTCCGGCGTCGCCCCGGCCTCCAGAACGGTGGCTGTGGACTTGGGGATGCTCCGCCCCTGAAAATCCTCCACTGGAACGTCCACCGGGCGGGCCGCCTTCTCGCCCTCCGGGTGGAAGCGCTCCGACTGGTTCTGCAAACGGTTGTAATCCCCGGCAAATCCCGCATTCGCGGCCCCTACGCCGTCATCCACGGTTTGCCCCCCGGAATTTTGGGCATACTGGGTATTGCCCTTTGCGGAGGAATCTGCTATAATGGGGGCAGAGTTAGAGGTGCTATCGGTATGCAGGGACGTTGTATTGACGGTTTGGGCGCTTGCGCCCCCCTGGGAACCAGCACCTCTAATTTGATTTTTATACTTGTCCATGAACTTTTCTGTGGACATGCCGATCATGTTTAGCACCTGTAGAGAGTTGCGCTCTCCGGAAACTGTTTCAAGGATCACCGAATACCCGTTGATTTTCTTTGCGAGCCTGATTTTCTGTTTTCCCCGATAATTCTCGACCGCAAGAATGTAATCAAAATTGTCCACGTAGTCGGGGATATTGAAGAAGTCCTGCTTTGAAAGAGAAATGTCGCCTGCCTGCTTTGCGTCGCTATGTTGCAAATAAGCGTGGCGCAAACTGTCTGCGTCCAGTTCGAGATAATACCCGTCAATGTCGACTGTTGAGTCTACGCCACGAACTGCATCTGCAAAACGCGTCCCCACCTTCCCGTATCCACGCACTTCTCCGTTGGATTTTCCGCCTATCGCGGACAAGATGAAATCCTTTACGGCCTTCGCAGTCGTGAGGATAGGTGATTTTCCGCTTTCCAAAAGTCTGGCCTTTTTATTTCGGGTATGCCCAGTTTTTCCTGTGTTTAAATAAGCCTGTATATCCGTTTCTGTCAGTCTGGTGTTGTCCCCCGTCTCCCCCGTGGAGGCGGTTTTATTTTTCCCTGCCGCCTCCACAGCGCCCGCAGGAGCGGCGTTTGCTGTCCGGATGGGACGGGTGCCGCCAATATACACCGCAGTCCGGTGGAACAAGGCCGCCCGCGCTGCGTAATCGTGAGACGGAAACAGGATCAGCCGAACTCGGCTGGTCCTGTTTTGGTTGGTCCGGGACGGGGCCGGGCCGCATACGCTGGGGTAAGATTGGAGGCGTTTGCCATGAACCGTGCTCATTCTCCCCTGCCCCAGGTCCTGCTGGAGGGCGTCCCGGCGCTCCGCGCTGTGCTGCGTGGAAACGGCGCCTATCCCGGTCTGCTGGGAGAAGTCCTGCTCTATCCCTGGCAGGAGGGTACTCTGCTGGTCACGCGGGCCGCCGGGCTGCCGCGGGACGGCTTTTTTGCCCTGCATATCCATACGCTGGGCTGCTGCCGCACCGGAGGCGATATCCCCTTTTATTGCGCCGGGGGACATTTCGACCCGCAGCAGCAACCTCACCCGGACCACGCCGGAGACCTGCCGGTGCTGCTCTCCCACCGCGGGCGGGCCTTTTCGGTGACGTTTACCGGGCGCTTCCGGCCAGAGGAGGTGCTGGGCCGGTCCGTTGTCCTCCATGAAAGCCCGGACGATTACCGCTCCCAGCCGGCTGGAGACGCGGGCGGCCGCATCGCCTGCGGCGTGATCGAAGCATTTTGAACGCAAGCGGACTCCCGCGTCGGGATGCGGGAGTCCGCTTGCGTTTATTCCGTGCAGATGACCCACACCCGGGCGTTGGCGCCCAAGGCGCCGCTGTAATAGACGGTAAAGCGGTCCGCGTAGGACTTGGCCGCCTCCAGCGTCGTCCACTGGCCGGTGGCGGTATTGTAGACCTGTACGTTGTCCGCCAAAGGCACCCGGATCTCATCCACTACCACAGCATCGCCGCCGTCAAAGGCGGAGCGGGCGATGTTTCTCGCCTTGGTCAGGGTCACCGCCCCCGCCAGGGTCCCCTTGGCGGTCCCGGCTATACCGCCCACGTCGCCGTTTTTCAGGGACAGGCCGGTAATGTATGCCTGCGTGGTACCCGCGCTGTTCTTCACCGCGATGGTCTTGTTGGTCACGGTATCGTCGGAGCTGATGCCCGCCGAGGTCTTGGTGTCGGCGACCAGGAAACCGTAGGTATAGGCGTAGCCGGTAGCGTCGTCCAGCAGCAGCAGGCAGACCCGCCCCTCGTCGTCGGTGGCGTAGAAGTCGATGCGCGCGGAGGAGACGGTATCGCTCAGAATGTCGTCCAATCCGATCTCCACCACAGGGCCGGCGCTCACCCGTTCATAGATCTTGACGTCGTCGGACAGCGGAATACTGCCCAGCGCGGCCGCAGAGACGTTGAGGCTGTACCGGCAGCTTTTGGAAAGGGCGCTGACCGAGAGCTGATTCACGCCGATGGAACTGACCTTCACCAGGTCGCCCGCCTGGGCGGAGCCGGAGGCGATCGTTCCCTTGACGGTAAGCCCGCAGGTCAGCGCCACGCTGCCGTCGCTCCCCAGCACGCCGTACAGCTCTCCCTTTTTCTCCGAGGTGGTATGGGCCGCGGCTACCTCGCCCGCGCCGTTCAGGACCACGGTCAGCCGGTCGCCCACCGCGAACCGGGACAGACCGGCCCGGGCGGTATTGGCCACGTCCAGCGTGATCCCCAGCAGAGTGATCCGGGTGGGCGAGCCGGTGTTGGGCGCGGCGTTCTCATAGTAGCCGGTGAGGGTCACGCCCTCGTAGGCCACCGCCTCCGAGGCCACGATCAGCTCCAGGTTTCCGGAGCTTGCATAGTACAGCGTCGTCCGGGCACGGCCCGCCAGGTCGTACCAGCAATCGCCGTAGGTCTTTTTTTCCCCGTCCAGCAGGACGGGAAGCGCACTGTTGACGGAATACTCCGCCCCATCCACTCCGGTCAGGGCGCTGGAGGTCGTCTTGACGGGCACGACCTGCCGGCAGACCGTGTCGTCGGGCAAAAAGCCCGACACCTTGCCGGCGCTGTCCAGCAGCAGGGTGCCCTTCCGCCCAACCAGAAGCTCGGGCAGACAGTCAGCCTGCTCATAGCAGGTCAGGGCGTTGTCGGCGTAGACCAGGGCGGTGTTCAGCGTACCGTCGGACGCCTCGCTGTCGTTGTCCAGCAGCAGCGCGTTCTTGATCGCGGAGCTGCAAAGGGCGGTGTAGTAGTCCCGGCCGTCGGCGGTGGTCTGATCCAGCAGGTGGTAGAGCAAAAGCGCCGCGTCGCCCCGGCTCAGCGCCCGGGCCGCCGTCTTGTCCAGCCCGTCCAGCAGGCCCAGGGAATCGGCCAAGGACATAGCATCCTCCGGCCAGAAGGGGCCGATGGCGTCGTCGGTATAGCCCAGCAGATGCAGCACGATGGTAGCGGCCTGTGCCGTGGTCACCGCATCATCTGGGCCGAAGGTGCCGTCGCCGTAGCCGGAGACCAGTCCCTCCTCATACGCCAGGTTCACATAGGGCGCCGCCCAATTGGAGCCGGGCACGTCGGAAAACAGAGTGCGGTAGGCGCCGGCATTGATCTTGTCCCCATGGCCCTCAGCCAGCACGGCCAGCTTGCAGAACTGGGCGCGGGTCAGGCTGTCCTCCGGGTGATAGGAACCGTCGCTGCAGCCGGAGACGATGCCCAGGCCGGCGAGCACCTCCACCGCCTCCTCCACGCCGGTCTCGTCCGCGGCCAGGGCCGCCGGAATGCAGGCGCCGATGATCCCCAGGCAAAGCCCCGCCGCCAGCAGCAGGGCGAGAATACGCTGTTTCATCTGTGATTCTCCTCTCAACTCCATTTAGTCGGCCCTCAGCGCATCCACCGGCTGGAGATTGGATGCCTTGGCCGCCGGATAGATTCCGAACACGATGCCGATGACCACGGAAAACGCGAACGCCCCCGCGCTGACCAGCGCACTGGGAAACAGGATCAGGTCGTACATCGCCTTGCCCAGGATCAGCGAGAGAAGATAACCCAGGGCGATGCCGATGACCCCGCCCATGGCGCTCAGAATAGCGGCCTCCACCAGGAACTGGGTGACGATCTCCCGCCGGGGGGCTCCAATGGATTTTTTGATGCCGATCTCCCGGGTACGCTCGGTCACGGTGACCAGCATGATATTCATGATGCCGATGCCGCCCACCAGCAGGGCGATTCCCGCGATCCCGCCCAGCACCACGCTCATGGAGGTCGTCTCCTCGGTGGATTCGCTCATGGCGGAGTTTCCATCCTCCAGCCGATAGGTGCCGACGCTGGAATCGATGGTCTCGTCCAGAACGGTTTCCAGGCGGCGGATGACCGTGTCCACATTGTCCGACTTGTCTACCTTGACGGTAAAACCGGTCAGATGATCGGTGCTCATCAGGGAGCGGGCCATGGAATAGGGGATGCTCACCATATCGTCCATGGACTCCTCCGTCCCCCCGTCCTTCTGGTAGTAGGTTCCCACCACTTCAAAGGGCACGCCGCCAGATAGACGGTCTGCCCGATGGGATCGGCGTACTGGAACAGGCTCTGCGCCACATAGGCCCCCAGCACGCACACGTGGCTGCGGTTTTCCACGTCGTAGCGGCTCAGATCCCGGCCGTTCTCCAGCACGTAGTTGTTGCAGGCGGCAAACTGGTCGCTGCCGAAATAGATGCTGCCAGTGTCCAGGGTGGCGGTTCGGTACTTCATCGGCAGAGTGGTGGTGAGGGACGGGCTGACGCCCAGCACCAGGTCCTTCAGCTCCCCGTTGCCGTAGTCATACAGCGTGTCCATCACGTCCACGGCCCGGCTGGTATCGTACCAGGTCACGCTGACGTTGACCTTGTTGACGCCCAGCTTCTCGTAATAGGCGGTGATGTCCGCGTTGTACCCGGACACCAGCGCCACCAGCACCAGCACGGCCGTCACGCCGATGATGATGCCCAGCATGGTCAGAAAGGAACGGCCCTTTTTCTCTTTGATCGCGTCAAGCGCCATGATGAGTGCATTCATAGCGCCGCCCTTCCCGCCCCGGCTGCGCCCAGCCCCGGGATGAGAACGCCGTCCCAGAGGCTGTCGTGGACGATCCTTCCATCCATGACCCGTACGGTACGGTCGGCCTGGGCCGCGATGCCGTTGTCGTGGGTGATGAGGATGACGGTGGTCCCCCCCGCATTGAGCTTTCGCATGAGCTGGAGCACCTGGGCGCCGGTCTTGGAGTCCAGGGCCCCGGTAGGCTCGTCGGCCATCAAAACCGGCGAGCGGGTGGCGATGGCCCGGGCGATGGCCACCCGCTGCTGCTGGCCGCCGGAGAGCTGGGAGGGGCGGTTTTCCGCCTTGGCGAGGATCTCCACCTGCTCCAGCGCCTCCAGTGCGCGCGCCCGGCGCTGGGCCGGCGGGACGCGCTGATACGCCATAGGCAGGGCCACGTTCTGCCACACGTTGAGGGATGGGATGAGGTTATACCCTTGGAAAATGAACGCGATGCGCCGGGAGCGGATGTCGCTGAGTTCCTTCTGGGTACGCCGGCGGATGGAGATGCCGTCCAGGTAGTACTCCCCGCGGGTGGGCACGTCCAGGCACCCCAAAAGATTCATCATGGTGGACTTTCCGGAGCCGGAGGTGCCGATGATGGCCACAAATTCCCCCTGGCCGATCTCCATAGTCACGCCGTCCAGGGCGTTGACCTGGTTTTCCTCCCCTTCGCCGTAAATCTTATATACGTCTTCCAATCGGATCAGGCTCATGGTATTCCCTCCTGTTCAGCCCATGGGGCCGCCCATATTGCCGCCGGGCATGCCGCCCCCGGAGAAGTCCGGCATGCCCCCGCCGGAGAAGTCCATACCGCCGGGCATGGTGGATTCCTCGCTGCCGCCGCCCTGACTGGTACTGTCGCCGCCGCTGGGCGCCGCCTGCTGATAGCGGGTGAAGACCTCCGTCCCCTCTTCCACGCCGGAGAGGATGCGGGCATAGCGGCTGTTCATCACGCCTACCTCTACCGGCACGGCGTAAAAGCCATCGGGGATCTCCGCATCCTCCAGGTCGACGGCGTTCTCCGGCCGGGCGTCCGCCTTAACAAAGAGGCAGGTTCCCTCACTGGTGCTCTTGAGGGCGGAGATGGGGGCCAGTACGCCCTCGGACGCATCGCCCACGGTAATGGTATAGGACACGTTGACGCCCGCGGACAGGTTCCCCTCGCTGGGGATGGTGATGGTGATGGGGAAATAGGCCACGCCGTTGCTGTTGGTGGCCTCGTAGCTGATCTCGCTCACCGTGCCGGTATAGGTCGTATCGCTCTCCGCCCCGGACTGGGTGATGGTCACCTCCATCCCCATCTCGACGCTGTCGATGTCCAGCTCGTCGATATTGGCGGAAATGGTCATGGAGTCCAGGTTATAGACCGACACGGCGGTCTGCCCCGCCTGACGGGGCTTTTCTCCCTCCCGGACGGCCACCAGGATGACCTTTCCGGAAATTTCCGCCGTGACGGCGTAATCTGCGCGTTTTTCCTCCGTTTCGGCAATCTTTTCCTCATAGGAGGCAATGCGTTCCTGGGTCTGCGTGATCTTTTTGCCGACAGACGCCGTCTGGGTCTGGTAATCCGTGCCGTCGATGACGAAGAGCGTCTCGCCCGCCGTGACCTTCTGGTAGTCCACCACGTTCACGTCCGTCAGCTCGCCGCCGGCCTGTGCGGTGAGCGTGCGGCTCTGCGCATACTTCAGGGCGCCCTCTACCGCGGGATAGATCTGCTCGCCGGCGGCGGACACCAGATAGCCCGCGCCGGTCATCCCCTCGGTCAGGGCGCCGGGGTTATCCAGGGTCACCGTTACGGCGAAGGTTCGGGCGCCCTCGGCGGTCAGCCGTTCCACCTTCTGGATCTCCGTGACCGTTCCGGAGAGGTTGAGCATCAGGCTGGCAATGGACACGCCTGCGTCCATGCCGACGAAAATCTCGTCCTCATAGACGTAGCTGAAATACTGGGTCAGGGTCATCTGGCTGTCGTCCACCAGCACGGCCAGTTTCCCGCCGCTCATAACGCTGTCGCCCGCGTCTGCGGCCACCTCGGTGATCCGGCCGGAGAACGGCGCGGTCACCGTCAGGGCGGCCATGGTCTCGCTGAGCTGTGCGAGCTGCTCATAGCAGTCGTCCAGCTCCTCCTCCAGCGTCGTGATCTCCTGCTCATATTCCTCGATCTGCTCGTCCAGTTCGGAGTCGTCCTGGGTGTAGAGCAAATCGCCCGCCGCCACCGTGTCGCCCGCGGAGACGTACACACCGGTGATCTCCGCGGCGGAGGCGGTTGTGACCGTCACGCTGTCGGCCGGCATGGTGGTCCCGGTGCCCTCAAGGGTGGTGGACAGGGAACCGTAGGTCGTACGCTCGGTCAGGGCTGCGGCCCCTTCGGTACGGAAGAACAGGGCCTTGACTCCAAACGCCGCCCCGCCCGCCAGAGCGAATGCCACGACCAGGATGATCAGGCGCTTCTTCGGAAATTTCCGCCGGGGCCGCCTTGCCGTTCCAGCCGTTTTTTCCTCGGCCGGTTTCCCGTTTTGTTCCATGATTGGCATATGCGCATCCTCCACTTCGTCCGCTTGATAGTGTGGAGTATAGCGTGACAACCTGAAATTACCCTGAAACTGTTGGTAAAGAATTTGTGAACGGGACGCTTTCCCCTGTCCCATCAGCTTTTTTCGTTCGAAGGCAAAGTTTTTCAGACAGATTTCAGATATTTGTGTATAATAATGTCTACTGAATCAACCGCCAGGCGGTTGATTCGTGCGGCCACTGCCGCATAACTTCATCAAAACGGGCTATAAACAGCCCGTTTGATGAAGTTTAGACATTGTTGCAATGCGTATTTCCGCCAAAGCGCCGTATTGCTCCAGCGGAAGGGGCAAGGTTTTCCGGCTCATCTGCCAAAAGCCTTGCGCCCGAACAACGCCAATCGGCCTTGAAAACCTTGGGATTCAAGGCCTTTGGCTTTGTTCCGTACGCATTATAATAGGGACCAAACGAGCCAACCGGAAAGGAACGAGCGATATGCGGATACTGATCGTGGAGGACGAGCGGCGGCTGGCCGAGGCGCTGGGCCAGATCATGGAGGAGCAGCGCTATCAGGCCGACCTGGTATACGACGGGGCGGACGGGCTGGACTACGGCCTGACGGGCCAGTACGACATGATCGTTCTGGATGTGATGCTGCCCAAGCTGGACGGCTTCGAGGTGGCGCGGCGGCTGCGGTGCGCCCATGTATCCACCCCGATCCTGATGCTCACCGCCCGGGACGAGGTGCCGGACAAGATCGCCGGGCTGGACCACGGGGCAGACGACTATATGACCAAACCCTTCGACGCAGGGGAGCTGCTGGCCCGGGTGCGGGCCCTCACCCGGAGGCAGGGGGAGGTGCTCACCGAGCAGCTCTCCGCCGGGGACCTGACGCTGGATCTGACCAGCCGCAGCCTGCGGCGGGGGGACAAATCCGTGCGGCTGGGCTTTAAGGAGTACGATGTGCTGCGGCTGCTCATGTCCACCCCAAAGGCGGTGGTTCCCAAGGAGGACATCATCGCCAAGGTGTGGGGGCTGGATTCGGAGGCGGAGGACAACAACGTGGAGGCGTACATCTCCTTTTTGCGCAAAAAGCTCGCCTTCCTGGGCTCCCGGGTGTCCATCGGCACGGTGCGCAAGGTGGGTTATCATCTGGAGGTGCCCGTGCTATGATCCGCTCTCTGCGGCGAAAATTCATTCTGATCAATCTGCTGCTGGTGGGCCTGGTGCTGGCGGTGGTATTCGGCGTATTGGTGGGCTCCAACGCCCAGCGGCTGGGCGAGCAGAGCCGGGTCTCGCTGCGCATGGCCCTGGAGTGGGCCGACGGCGGCTCTCCGCCCCGCTTTGAGATCGCATCTCCGCCCGACGGCTGGGAACCGGACCGCTCCGGCCGGGAAAACAAGGCCCAGCATTTCTCCATGGTTCCCGTTTTCGTGGTGACGGTGGAGGACGGCCGGGTCACGGCCATCAACGACGGCGGCCAGGTGGCCGTATCCGACGAGGTGGCCTCCCAAGCCGTCCAGGAGGTCCTGTCGTCCGGTTCCGGCCAGGGCGTGCTGCGTGGGCTGAGCCTGCGCTTTCAGGTGGAGCACGGCTCCGGCGGCGCATCGCGCATCGCGTTTGCCGACTGCAGCTGGGAGAGCGCTTCGCTGCGCAACCTGGTGCTCACCTGTCTTCTGGTGTGGGCCCTGGCTATGGTGGGTTTCTTCTTTATCAGCCTCTTTCTGGCCTCCCTGGCGGTTCGTCCGGTGGAAAAGGCCTGGAAGCAGCAGCGCCAGTTTGTAGCCGACGCCTCCCACGAGCTCAAGACCCCGCTCACCGTGATCCTGGCCAACACCGGCATCGTCCTCTCCCATAAGGAGAATACGGTGTCTTCCCAGGCCAAGTGGCTGGAGTACACCCGGGAGGAGGCCGCCCGGATGAAAGGCCTGGTGGATGATCTGCTCTTCCTGGCCAAGAGCGACGACGCCCGCCGCACCACCCGCCCCCTGGAGGTCTCCCTGAGCGAGCTGGCTCTGGGCTGCCTGCTCCCCTTCGAATCGGTGGCTTTTGAGGCGGGGGTATCCCTGGAGAGCGCGATCGCCCCCGGCGTAAGCGTGCTGGGCGATGAGGGACAGTTGCGCCGTCTGGTGATGATCCTGCTGGACAATGCCGTCAAGTATGCCGGGTCCGGCGGCCGCGCCGCGCTCACCCTCGTCCGGCAGCAGGACAAGGTCCGCCTCACGGTCCACAACACCGGCGCTCCCATCCCGGCGGAACACCTGCCCCATCTGTTTGAGCGCTTCTATCGGGTGGACGCGGCCCGGGACCGGGCGCAGGGCGGGTACGGCCTGGGCCTGGCCATCGCCAAAAGCGTGGCCGAGACCCACCACGGAAAAATCACCGTCTCCAGCTGCGCCGGGACGGGTACGTGCTTCACCGTCGTCCTGCCGCGCAAATAAGCGCAGCGGCCCCGCTGCAACGGGCTCCGGCCCGCAACGCGGAAGGTTCGGGCCATCGGCATCGGCAGCTGCAGCAGGTCGAAAGTCAAAACCTCCGGCAAAGCCGGAGGCTTGAGTAAGCCCTAGAAGGGCATGATACGGACGAAGCCCCTTAAGGGGCCCCGAAAGGTTTGCCGACCACATTTCTTTCACGGGCTGCCCCTTAAGGGGTTTTCGCTGCGCCTATTTGTTCTGGCGACCCGTAAACGGGTCCACGAACTCCTTAAGTCCCAGTTGATCCGCCAGCTGGTCCGATTCTAATTGGTTT